>CAYTGJ010000160.1:0-10092 GCA_964437245.1 uncultured Chitinophagaceae bacterium | reverse complement strand
CTTTTCCAAAAGCAGCCGCAATATGCATCAGCCCTGTATCATGGCTCACTACGAGGGTAGCCTGACGGATCAGTGAAGCAGATTGGTTCAGATTAAATTTACCACAACTATTGAATACCTCCCGCCCCTCTGTTTTCAGCATTTGGGTGATTTTTTCTCCTACTTCCGCATCTTCCCGGCCTCCCATCAATAAGACGGGTAACGATATTCTCCGGCATAGTTCCAGTATTTTTTCTTGAGGAAGCCTTTTGGTAAAATGCTGCGCTCCGATGGCAAAAGACACGTACCCTTTCCCAAATGGCTCGGGAAGTACTGTAAGACTCACCTGATCCTGCTCCGGGATAAAATAATCCAGTCCCTGACCGTCTGTTTTCACCCCCAGCGGTGCAGCGGCAGACATATAACGGTCTACAATGTGTACCTCCGGCAGCCGGTTGATCTTCAGATTGACCAGCAACCATTTTTCCAGGTTCAGTTTATCGAATTTCCGGGATCTCACTCCCAGCCTCCACTTGATAAGGGAGGTACGGAGATTATTGTGAAGGTCTATGATAAAATCAAATTTTTCCTTCTTCAGCTCCCGGACCAGTTCCCCGAGTGATCCCTCCAGGCAGTGTACTTTATCAATATATGGATTGGTTTCCAGGAGCGCCCGGAATCCTTTCTTTGTGCAATAGTGTACCTCAGCATCCTTCACCTGCTGCTTCACGGCTCTGACTACCGGAGTGGTCAGCACGATGTCTCCAATGGATGAAAAGCGAAGGATCAGGATCTTGGGCATAGTGCTACTGCTTCTTTTCTTTAAACCACTGTTCTACTTTTGCCAGAGGCCATGCGTTAAAGGTTTTTTCTGCCGTCAGCCCACCTTTCCTTCCGGTATAGACCCCGTATTTCATATCCAGGTAGCCCGCTTTCTCGTGCGCATCAGGATTGACGGAAAGCAATACCCCTTTTTCCAGGGCATAATCAACCCAGCGCCAGTCTATATCCAGCCGGTACGGATTGGAGTTGATCTCAATAATAACTTTATTGGCTGCGCAGGCATCAATAACCTTCCGGTGGTCTACCGGATAACCTTCCCTACGCAGCAGTAACCGTCCTGTCATATGCCCCAGGATGGTAGTATAAGGGTTTTCAACGGCTTTGATCAGCCTCCCTGTAGCCTTCTCTACATCCATGTTGAACCCTGAATGGATGGATGCTACTACAAAGTCAAAGCTTTTCAGGATTTCGTCGCTGTAATCCAGCGAGCCGTCGGCCAGGATATCCGATTCGATGCCTTTAAAAATTTTAAAGGGAGCCATTTTCTGGTTCAGTGCTTCAATCTCCTCCTGTTGTTTTTTCACTCTGAATTCCTGCAAACCATTGGCATAGGTAGCCGTTTTGGAATGATCGGTAATGCCCAGGTATTCATACCCCAGCTCTTTGCAATACTGTGCCATTTCTTCCAGCGTGTTCTTCCCATCGCTGTAGGTCGAGTGATTATGCAGGATCCCTTTGAGATCAGACAATTCGAGCAGAACAGGCAACTGCCGTTCTTTCGCCTGGGTTATTTCTTTATAGCCTTCCCTCAGTTCCGGTACAATGTACTGCATCTCCAACGACTCATATAGTTCTTCTTCGCTGGCAAAGGTATTTTTCCGGGCATAGTTTAAAAAAGAAATTCCTTCCCGGGCTTCTGTATTCAGATGATTTTCTCCGGAAGAATGCAGAAACAATTGTGACACATATTCTTTTTCCGGATATAATTTGAGCTCTACGGAAGCTCCCAGGAGTTTATCCTTCCCTCTCCATACAAAAGGTCCGGAATGCCTCAGGTCTTTCTCAAGCCATTGAAAACGATCCAGTGCCTCCATCACCTTCCCCCGTTCGTCGGTACCAATCAGCACCTGTATGGCACTCACGGTATCCATTTTCCTTCTCAGCTCTCCTGCCAATGACAGCCGGGAGGCCAGTCCTTCTTCCTTCAGTTGATTTTCAAGTTCCATGGCTCTCCCTTCTACCTGGGCATACAGAAATTTACCCCGGTTGCTGAGGAGGTATTCTACCGACCGCAGAATACTTTCCTGTGTTTTTTCTCCGAAGCCTTTTATAGAAGAGATCGTCTGGTCCAGACATGCCTGCCGGAGCTTTTCCAGGTCATCGATCTGATGTTCTTTCCATAAGGTCCGTAATTTTTTAGGTCCTACTCCTTTTATTCCCAGCATCCCGATCACTCCGGGAGGGGTGTTGGCGAGATAGGACTGTAGTTCCTGCGTAGTACCGGTCTGATTGATCTCCTGGATCTTGGCGGCAATACCTTTTCCAATACCTTCCAGTTTTTCCAGCGAGGCAAGGTCCATTTCAAAAAGGGATCCGCTTATTTTGTCCAGGTTAAAAACTGCACTCTGCAATGCTTTCACCTTGAAAGGGTTTTCATCGTGAAGCTCCATCAGGGAAGCAGTGTTTTCCAGTACGTCGATTATTTGTCCGTTTGTCAAGTTGCTCAGGATTTTTTTGGATTATAAATTTAATTCAATAATCATAAATTAAAACCAAAGTGCAGTATATTAATTTACACCCGGATCCTTTTTTATCTCCTGTTATTCCCACAATATTTTTTATCTTAGCCTGTGAAAGCAGGAATGCTGATATCTATTTAAAAAACATGTACTATGAATCTTTGGCTTGTTAAATCAGAACCCACTACCTACCCGTTTGAGCAGCTTCTCAAAGATAAGTCCACATCCTGGGACGGGGTAAGGAACTATGAGGCAAGAAACAATCTGAAAGCCATGAAGAAAGGAGACTTTGTACTTTTCTATCACAGCAACGTAGGGAAAGAGATCGTAGGGCTTACCAAAGTCACCAAAGAACATTTTCAGGATCCTACTACTGATGATCCGAACTGGGTGGCAGTACAATTGGCCCCTGTGAAAAAATTCACCAAAACAGTTACCCTGGAAACGTTAAAAAAACATCCGGTCCTTTCCAATATGGCCCTGGTAAAGAGATCACGCATCTCTGTAACGCCGGTAAAACCGGAAGAATTTGATGCTGTGCTGGGACTGGCAGATACTGATATTTGATGCAACAGCGTTTGTGAGGACACAAACGAGAGCAGAAAAGCAGAAAGATAGCTGATGGAATGTTTGTGAGGACACAAACGAAAGCAGGAGTTGACGGATATAGTGGGGATACAAACGAAAGCAGGAGTGCGTTAAAATGTTCTAAACTTTTTAATTATCAATACCATACAGGATATTTTTTCAAAACTTCCGGTGATCGGTTTATTATTCTGGTATTATTTTATACTTTTGTACAATTTAAACTCCATGCAAAAAAGAAATATCATCGATCATAAGCATCTTCAGATTACGCTGGACAGATTATGTCAACAGCTTATCGAGAACCACGATGATTTCAACGACACGGTGATCGTAGGACTTCAGCCTAAGGGGATTTTTCTGGCAGAGCGGATCTGTAAAATAATTTCCGATCTGCTTCAAAAAGAGGTCCCGCTGGGTATCCTGGATGCTACTTTCTTCCGTGATGACTTCCGCCGGGGCAACGATGCTCCGTTAAAGGCCAATACTACCCGCATCCCCTTTCAGATCGAAGATAAAAAAGTAATCCTTATTGACGATGTACTATATACCGGTCGTACGGTAAGGGCTTCGCTGGATGCCATGATCGCTTTCGGGCGCCCTGCTAAAGTAGAATTGCTGGCCCTCATCAACCGTAAATACAGCCGGGATCTTCCTATTCAGCCGAATTACGTAGGGATGGAAGTAAACTGCCTGGAATCTGAGAGAGTACTTGTAGAACTCAAAGAGCAAGGGGGAGAAGAAGACAATATTTGGTTAATAATAAAACATTCATAAAGGATGCAGCAACTCAGCGTAAAGCATTTACTTGGAATCAAAGACCTCACAGAACAGGACATTCAACTCATTTTAGAAACCGCTGACAATTTTAAAGAAGTCATCAACCGCCCCATCAAAAAAGTCCCTTCGCTACGGGATACTACCATTGCCAATGTTTTTTTCGAAAACTCCACCCGTACCAAACTTTCTTTTGAACTTGCAGAAAAAAGACTTTCTGCCGATGTGGTGAATTTTTCCGCTTCCGGAAGTTCGGTCAAAAAAGGAGAAACGCTTCTCGATACGGTGAACAACATTCTGGCCATGAAAGTAGACATGGTGGTGATGCGTCATTCAAGCGTGGGGGCTCCACATTTTCTTTCCAAACACATTAAGGCCAATATCGTCAATGCCGGCGACGGCACTCACGAGCACCCGACCCAGGCACTGCTGGATGCTTTTTCGATCCGGGAAAAGCTGGGCGATGTCAGCGGGAAAAAAGTATGTATTTTCGGAGATATCCTTCATTCACGGGTAGCGTTGTCCAACATTTTCTGTCTTCAGAAACTGGGGGCAGAAGTAATGGTATGCGGCCCCAGCACACTGCTTCCCAAATATGTCCGCGACCTGGGGGTAAAAGTGGAACTGAACCTTCGCAAGGCACTTGAGTGGTGTGATGTAGCCAACGTCCTGCGTATTCAGCTCGAACGGCAAACCATCAAATACTTTCCTTCTCTTCGGGAATATTCGCTCTATTACGGAATCAACAAGCAATTGCTGGACTCGCTGAACAAAGAGATCGTCATCATGCATCCGGGGCCTATCAACCGTGGAGTAGAACTTACGAGTGATGTAGCCGACTCCAGCCATTCAGTGATCCTCAACCAGGTAGAAAACGGTGTAGCGGTAAGAATGGCGGTGCTTTATCTCCTGGCCGGTGCCAGCCAGAATTAGAATACTCTTATCTCAGATCAATCAGTTCTTGTTTATACAACCGATTGATTTGTTAGAATATCCCCTTTAACTATTAGAATAAGAAAGCGTCGTTGCGATGAAAGAGGCTATAGGCCGAACGAAGAAGCAATCTGTGAGCGGGTATCTAGGACTTGACCTCTTGTTCTATATCCGGAAAAAATTTGCGTGCTCCTCTTAGGCCTCATCATATCTATAGGGAGAAGCCCCTGTCGTCTCTGAAATGGCTAGTATCTCTTTTAATGATGCGCAGCAGATTTCAGTTCTACTTCCAGCAACTGATGGGTATGTTTTTTAATGGAATAGCAAATATCGTCCAGCGGGATGTCGTACTTATCCAAACCGAATGGCTCTTCCATTTCTTCTGTGACAACCAAGCAACCCTCATAGGCTCCATACATGATCATCATAAAAAAGATCATCACAAAATTATGTGCATGAATAAATCCGAAAGGAAGACAGATGGTAAACAAGATCAGGAATAACCGCAGGTGCTTCATATACGAAGAAGGAGAAGGCACTTTCCTGATTCCTTTGCACTGTTCGTCTATTTCAACAAGATCATTCATGTACCGGTTGAGGCTCAGAAAATGATATTGTTTGATCTTCCCGGACTTGTACAACTGATTTAGTTTAACTCCGATCAGCGAGAGAATATAATTGGGATTGTCCTTGATGTCTTTCAGCGAATCTTTAAAACCTGGTTCTACTTCGTAGATCTCCTCTACCGGATTTGATTTTCTCAGTTCAGCTTTCAGAGAGTAGGCATGATTGGTGATCATTTTAGCAAAATATTTCCGTTCGGTATGATCCTCTTTGTCGAGAATTGCGTTGAGCTGCTGGGCCAGATTTTTTCCTCTTGTTCCCAGGTAACTCCAGTACTTACGGCCATCGTACCAGCGGTAATAAGAGGTTCCTATCTTGTAATAAAACAAGGTGACCAGGATGTACCCAAGAATATAGAAGAGGTATTGAGGAACGTAGAAATTAATATTGATGTAGTTGTCTTCTACATACTCCAGTGTAAAAAAGTATACTCCTGCTAAAAGAGTTCTGATCGCTGTTTTTTGTAAAGATGCCAGAGAAAAGACATCGAAGATGATCGTGTATGCTAACTTGGCCGATTCTCTCATGATTTTGCTAAGGTTTCTGCTTACAAAGATAGAGGATTAATAGATTTCTGCTAATTACTTGATTAAAAACTAGGTTCTCCGGCTTTGACCCTGGCCAAAAGTAGCCAATCTACCTTCCTAAAGAGTATGTCTTCGGCCTGCCAAGGGAACAGGCCGAAGACATGAAGCTCCGGCTGGCTACTTATTTAAAATACTTTAAATCAGTTGGTTTGAAAGTCCATTCCGGGGTTTGCAAATTCCCTGCAAACTCCAGCGAATACCATGGATACCCTTCCTGATATTCAGGATTATTCAGAATATGAACGTCCTGGGCAGGCATATAGCTTTGAGCCAGGAGGAAAACCTTCTTTCCGGTAGACGGATGCACCGCCATGTCCATAACTATAACAGCATGCCCGGGGAAACCTCCTTTGATAAATACATCTCCCGGTTTCATCTGGGCCAGCTTCCTGGTCTGCATTTCCTGTGAAAGGGAACTGGTACCAGCATACATGAATACCAGCCGCATATAGGATTTGAATCCTTTATACGAATCATCCGGGGATGCTTTTTTAACCCAGGACACCTTATTCCCTGTAATCACCGGGCGATATCCTTCTATCCATTTGGAATATTCTGCATTATCTCCGCTGGTAAAGTTGAAATGAATATTGTCCGGTTCTTGCCTTGAGAAATGATATTCTGCTTTTAACCGCATGATGGCATCGGCACATTGCTGCAGGTCTTCGCTTCCCACATCAATATTAATTACGGCAAACTGAGCCGACTGATTGGCTTTCAGCGCTCCGTTATAAAGTTTCACTTTCGGATAGCCTGGTTTTAATGGTATGTGGCGGAGCCAATCTCCAAACGAATTTTTCTCTACCTCTACTCTTACATAGCCTTCGGGAACCGGTATCCGATTTATCAGTATATTTTTCTCTGTATAGTCGTTCAGCCAGGTATAACGGTTGTCCTGAACACTTACGTTTTCCTGTACTACTTTTGGTTTGGGCAACTCCGCTTTGTGTTCTTTCGGTTTCGGTGCCTCTTCAACTTCTTCCGGCTCTTCTTCTTCCTCTTCTTCATCGTCGTATTCCTCGTATTCCTCTTCGTCGTCCTCTCCATCTCCCCATTCTTCTTCGGCTGCTGCAACGGAATCTTCGGCTAGTTCTACACCCTCTTCATCCCCATCTTCTTCCGGGTGCTCTTCGCTTGTACCGTCACAACAGACCACAAACATCCACAGAAGGGCACAAACGGCTATATTACAAGCCTTCAGTATTCTTTTTCCTTTCATACGCTACAGGTTTCAATAAGGTAATTCCAACAATTGGTAAAGTCAGCCTATTGGCTCAAACAATGGTTAAGTATTATTATTTTTCAAACTCATTCTACGTAAAAAAATGGTTTAAGATGTATTTCACCTCTGTTTTTTCAAGCCATTTTTTCAACTTCCCGGATCCGGGGACAGATATTGTTCTGGTTTCACGCCGGGACCAGAAACATGAACTTTCCCATCCGTCCCTGATATCACTGCTTTTCAATATTTTCCGGAGAAGCTGCGAATTATACAGTTCTTCGCATCACAAAAATTTATTGTTTTTAATTTTTAAATAAATTACCGAATTTACCCAAAACAACTTGATAACACTTGTGATGATTTACAACTCGATCATAGAAACCATTGGCAACACGCCCCTGCTGCGGCTGAATAAATTAAACAAAGGGATCAAAGGTACTATCCTGGTAAAAGTAGAATACTTTAATCCCGGCAATTCTGTCAAAGACCGTATGGCTATCAAAATGGTGGAAGATGCCGAAAAAGCCGGGAAGCTGAAACCTGGAGGAACCATCATAGAAGGGACTTCGGGAAATACCGGAATGGGACTGGCCCTGGCGGCCATTGCCAAAGGATACAAATGTATCTTCACTACTACAGACAAACAATCCAAAGAAAAAATAGATGTGCTGCGTGCCCTGGGGGCTGAGGTAATCGTATGCCCTACCAACGTAGCGCCTTCAGATCCGCAATCCTACTACTCTACTGCGGCGAGGCTCAACAGGGAGATCCCCAATTCATTTTATCCTAACCAGTACGACAATCTTTCCAACTCTGCGGCACACTATGAAACCACGGGGCCGGAAATATGGAAGGACACGGAAGGTACGATCACACATTATGTAGCCGGAGTAGGCACCGGAGGTACGATGTGCGGAGCCGCCAAGTTTCTCAAAGAACAAAATCCTTCGATCAAAACCATTGGTGTTGATACTTATGGTTCTGTTTTCAAAAAATACAAAGAGACCGGTGTGTTTGATGAAAACGAAATATATCCTTACCGTACCGAAGGGATCGGGGAAGACATCCTTCCCAAAAATGTAGACTTCAGCCTAATCGATCAGTTTGTAAAGGTAACTGACAAAGATGCTGCTGTCATGACCCGCCGGCTGGCCCGGGAGGAAGGCCTGTTCGTAGGATGGTCCTGCGGAGCGGCGGTACAAGGAGGACTTGAATATGCCAAAGAGCATCTGAAAGAAGGAGACGTGATGGTCATCATTCTCCCGGATCATGGCACCCGGTACTTGGGGAAGGTATACAACGACGACTGGATGAAACAGCATGGGTACCTGGAAAGCAAACATTTTGCGTCTGCACGTGATATTATCTCCGGTCAGAGCAGAAAAGTAATTTCTGTCTCGGTAGACGAAACGGTCGGTGAAGCAATCGGCAAAATGAACCGTGAAGGAATCTCTCAGGTTCCGGTCATGAGCGGGAAACAGGTAGCCGGAAGTCTTACCGACAGCAATGTATTGAAACTGCTGATCGAAGATGCTTCTGTCAAGACCAAAACCGTAGAGGAGATCATGGATGCTCCGTTCATATTTGTGGGATTGGACAACACGATCGATGTGCTGTCTTCGCTGATTACCAAAGAGAATACTGCGCTGCTCGTGCACGATGAGAAGGAACAGGTACACATTATCACCCGGGCGGATCTTTTACAAGCGATGAGTAAATAATTTAATTTAAACCGCCGGGAATAATTTTAGTACGATTCCAGATCCCAGATACAAGAAGGATACAGGAGTTTAAGGCAGTTGCTACAACGTATTCGTGTACCTTCGCCCCAACAAGTCTGTTCCTGAGAATATGATAAACCAATTAATTGGTTTATCATATTCTCAGGAACAAGAATCATTTTAAAACCTGCTGTGAAATTCTGTCTTATCTTTTTTCCTCTATACGTTCTTTTTTCCCCGCTCCGTACAGAACCAGGTATCCTACAACCCCGGCAAGAAACGAAGCGATAATGATGGAGAATTTAGCAGTTTCGATCAGCGCCTTATCTGTATAGGCAAGTTTGGTTACAAAGATGGACATGGTAAATCCAATTCCTGCGAGAATATTAATGTAAAAAATATCACGCCATCTTATTCCTGCGGGAATATTCGTGATCTTCAGTTTTGTGGTTATCATAGTCATGAGTGTGATTCCTAACGGTTTCCCGACCAAAAGACCACAGATGATCCCAAGGCTCATAGCAGACCCCAGTTCTGAAACGGCGCTAAATTCAAGTTTAATGCCTGCATTGGAAAGAGCGAACAGCGGCATTACCACATAGCTTGAAAAACCCGCCAGCAGATAAAGCATATTATTCAGGGGCGATTCCATCTCTGTGCTGGCTTTTTGCATCTCTTCAATCATCCTGTCACGGGAAGCCCAGTCTTTTTCTGCTTCCGGGGACTTCAGCATGTCGGAAAAGGAAAGAACCTCTTGTAATCTTGTGTCAAATGTTTGTTCATAATCTTTAAACCGGAACGGGATTGTCAGGGCAAGTATTACTCCTGCAATGGTGGCATGTATTCCGGCATGGTGCAGGAATATCCATAGAAATATTCCTACAAAAATATAAAGGTAAATATTCCGTACATCCCTCCTGTTCATCCACAGCAGTACGGTGATCACTCCGGCTGCATACAGGAGGTAGAGCCACTGCATGTCCTGGGAATAAAAAATAGCAATGATCACGATCGCTCCCAGATCATCTACTACTGCGAGGGCCGTAAGAAAAACTTTCAGGCTCAGCGGGACTCTTTTTCCCAACAGGGAAATGACCGTCAGAGAGAATGCAATATCTGTAGCCGTAGGGATAGCCCAGCCG
>CAYTGJ010000159.1:0-10126 GCA_964437245.1 uncultured Chitinophagaceae bacterium | reverse complement strand
ACAACGTTTCAATTTATTACTAAAGTTCATTAGAAGCACATAACTTCAAGTTTGCACATCAGCCCACCCCACCTGACACAAAATTCGTGTTAGTAGCTGGCAAAATTCTATGGTAGTTGCATAAAACTTGCGCCTATAATTTTCAACGTATCGTCAAAACGTTTCCAAACTCTAAAATAGCGAAATTTTCCTTCTAATGGCGTCCCCATCATTTTTCCTTTCGCTGTCATTGTCACGATTGAAAGTGCTGTATCGCCCGTTATTTTAATGTCATCAATTTCTGTTGAAGCTTCTTCAATAATCATTGCTTTCGCTTTATGAGCATTCAAGTCCATTTCCTTCGTTAGAACTTGTCCTGTCGGTGCAACGGCAATTAAGTCATCGTGCAATAGTTGGTCAAGAATATCCACATTGCTTACAAGTTGAGCAGAAAAAAGTTTGTTTTCCGCTTCAACAACGTCTTCCCTGTTTATTTTTGTGTTGTCCATATTTCAATATTTTTCGTTTTTAGTCATTGCAGATTTTTATGTATCTGTCGTATCATTCTTATCCATGTCGGTTTGTGTCAGCAATGTTATCAGTTTGCTTTACACTAACGGATCAGGTGCTTGTCGCACGTGCAGACACATTGCGTAAAAAATGCATCTTAAAGATAATAAAATGTTGTGAATTAACTTAGTGTGACTAATGTAATTATGTTAGGCGAAACAAATTTTTTCTTTTGTTTATATCTTCACCAACAATGTCCACTAAAAACGTTCTGAAAAAATAAAAATCACGGTCCTATGTTTCGGGAATACCAAACCGGGCAAACTTTTTAACCCAAACCGGTTGTTAACGCCAGGCTTTCTTTACAAACGAAATCTAAGACCCACACTTGTGGTAAATCCATTTGAGTGTATTGGTTTTGTCGGGACTTTATCTGCTCTTGCCCCTGTTCCCATTCCTCCTAATTCAAGAAAGTAACTTAACCTGCGATTTGCTAAAAATTCGAATCCAAATAGTCCATATCCTCCCATTTCGGTTTTTTTAGATGAAAATGTTGAATTAGGTAAGAGCAAAACTATTCCACCTTCTCCGTATATAAACATTTTGTTTTCAATGATTGGGTATCTGCTTCTAATGCCAATTTGAATGTTTTGATACGGAGTCCATATTGTTTCAGTATTGTGGAGATGTTGAAGCCATTGAAAGTTTCCACCAAGTCTTACAGCAACGACCTTATTGGCAAAATAAGGGCTTAAAATATGGACCCCAAGTCCAAAATCATTTTGAAATTGATTGAGGTTAAATCCCACAGCAAAACTATTTTTTTCTTGTGCGTAAATGAACGAGCTGGCTGACAAAAAAATAGTTGTCAAAAGAAATTTTATTCTTTTCATTGTATTTAGTTTTTATGTTTTAAAACGATTTCAATCGAATAGATCTTCTTTATACAAATGGTTGATCCTTTTTTTACTTTTGTTTGTGTCCTCGTAGTCCTAAGTGACAAATATTTAATAGGCCTCTGGCCGCACCGACCATGAACTGATGTCGAATATACGAACTATTTATCGAGAACAACTGGAATATTCTCTCTGAAAATAGTAAAATAATATAGAGGTAACATTGTATGTCTAGCCAAATGCTAAGGTGAAATACCTAACCAATATTCATCATGCAAAAAATACGGGCTGCAGGAAAATAATTCTGAAAAAAAAAGATTCACGGGGCGATACAATCGCTCCGATAAAATGACTGCTCGTTGGAAACGGAGGCGATAAGGGATACCAAAACCGGGCAAAGCCCACTAATAATAATCACTCGGCAAAAGAGCCGAGTGACTACAGGATTGTCTAAGCGGTCTTTGGATCATAGTCAGTTTTTTAGCATAGTACCAAAAGTTGACGGGTAGTTAATTGAAATGATAGCTATTGTCAATGGAGATGAAGTTATTAAAAATAAAATTGTTTGCCATTTAGATGTCGTTATGATGTCTCGTGATTTGAACCATAAAACAGTCAATACAATTGTCGAAAATATTGATAGAAAAAACGCAATTAATATATTTCCATAGTTGTGGTCATATTCTAAAAACTGAGCTTTATAGAGTACCGCCCAAATGGTCAAAGTCACTAAAAGTAACGCAGTCGAATAGATAGTATTTATTCTTGTTGATGTCATCATATATTACTGGTAAAAAATTTCAGCTACCCGAAAAGCGGTATTTTTAGTACTAAATTTCATTCGGAGAACTGAACTTTCGGATTGCACCAATATGTATGCGAGGAACGAAGTTTCGCCTTTTAGATAGCTGCTGTTAATGGCTGGTATTCTCGAATCATTTCTCATAATAAAGGTATTTTATATTGTAAGTGCCATCATAATAATTATCGTACAAAACAAATACATTCTTATAAGTCTTTAAACTATCAAGCATTTTACTTCTGTCACTCTCAGAATTAAATTTCCTGTAACGTTGATAAGCTACTTTCCAGTCATTTGAGTAATCGTTAAGCCAATTAAGATTAGAATAAGCAAGTGTTCCAAAGTCAGAGTTATAAAGAATCCCACTTGTTTGTCTGCTTAGCCAGCCATCATTAATAATATCCATTGTCATTGCTCTTCCTGTTTCTGAATATAGGTCAACGATATAGCCCCCTGTTGTCGCAAAGTTTCGGTCCGATTTGTAAAACACCCAACTGTCTTTTATTTTATTCAATACAGCCGGGTCAGTTATAATATACTGAATCTCGTCCTCATAATACCCCTTAAGTAAAATCCATTTTCCCTGGTCAAAGTCATATTTGTCAAGAATTAGGACCTTACTCTTAAACAGTCCTGTATAAAAGTATGCATAAATCAAAAATCCAAACAATAGAATGATAAATATGGAATACGGGCGTTTCATATACTTGCCACTAAGTCATTTATATAGACAGTAAAATTACATAAATATCCCATATCACCGTTGGCTTTTTGCTTTTGTTCGTGTCCTCACAAACAATATCTATTAAAAACGTTCTGAAAAAGAAGATTTTCGGGGCGATACAATCGCTCCTCTAGCACGACTGCTCGTTGGAAACGAGGGCGATAAGGGAAAAGAGCCAAGCGATTACAAAATGCTAAGGGTTTTACTCTTTCGCCATTAACATTATGTTATAGCCAAATTTCATTTTCATTAGATATTCCAAAAATATTAAGGCTTTTATCTTTCCCCTGTT
Organism: uncultured Chitinophagaceae bacterium; assembly: GCA_964437245.1. Classification (GTDB taxonomy): domain Bacteria; phylum Bacteroidota; class Bacteroidia; order Cytophagales; family Cytophagaceae; genus JANYCO01. The sequence continues at coordinate 6,923 of CAYTGJ010000159.1, read as the reverse complement.
TTGCAATACCTAAAGTATTTCTATTTTCTGATAAAAAACGGACGATTTGTTGGTGTATAATTCTAAAGGATTCATCAGAACTATTATATACACTCAGCATTTCTATATATGCTGAGTAAAATTGTTGGGTAAAACTTGAATGAATTTATGAGAATCAAAAGGACGTGGTAGTTCATTAATAATTCTTTGAATTTCTGACATATTTGAATGCATAAATTGATTTACGTTCATAGCATTTATAAATTTAGTTCTTTAAATATTAGATGTATTTTGTCGGGGTAAACCCTAATACATTTTAAAATATATTCTTCGGTTTCTTTTTTATTTACAAGTCAAAGAATATTATCCATACAAGCCAATTTGGAACTCATCCTTAAATCCACTGTTTGCGATTACAGCATCGTTCCTCTAGAATACCTCTTCGTGGGAAATAAGGAAAATAAGAAGATTTCAGGAACACCAGCCCGGGCAAAGCCCTCACAAATAATAATAACTCGGAAAAAGAGCCGATCGATTACAGGAATCACCGTATTTTTATTTAGTCCTTAACCAATTATCTGTAAACTTTTCTCGGAATTCTTCTAAAACTTCTTCGAACCTATCATAACCAGCATTTTTCAGTTTGTCAGAAAACGAGATTGCATTTCCTTTACCCGCTATGGAAGACCAAAAATATTTAACCATACCGGCTGCATCTTTTTGATTTTTCAATCTTGTTATGGTCAATCTAATACCTTGCTTTATATCGTTGGGCGCAGATAAAGACGAAAGAATAGGATCAAACACTCGTTCATTCAGGAAAATAATAATCTCTTGTTGTTTACTGTCCATAATTTTTTGTTTTAAATCTATTTATCTGCATTTTGATAAATGCAGATAAAATATTTTATCAGCATGTATACCATTATTGTTTCTGTAACTTTTAGTAGTTACTCAAAAAACAACTGTTAACATTTAGCGGATTTCAAGAACACCAGTCCGGACAAAACCTTCACAAAAAATCATTACCCGGCAAAAAGCCGAGCGATTACAGAGATACCAGCTCCTCCAATTTTTGCTTATATTGAAGAGGCAACTTATAGCTGAAATCTTTCAAAATAGTTTTGTAGGCAATTATCCAAAATTGGGAATTTTTATCGCTTAGCTCTTTTTTGTTTTGACTTAAATATCTAGCAATTTCAAATACTTGATGATAACTATTGTATGAATTTTCACTTTTCTTAAACGAACTTATTGCTAAGTCCACATTTCGTTCTACTAAATATTGAAAACCTTCTTCTTCATATTTTTGTGCATTTTCCAAGTTTCTATTTTGGGATTGTGTTATTACAAAATAATCACTTATTGGTTCTCCCATTTCCTGTTTTAATTCAATCCCTTGTATTCGAGTGTTAACATCATTCGAAGATTGAATTATACTATCTTGTCTTGCATTATAGTTATCAAGCTGTTTTATTTCATTCGTTAACTTTTGTTTTCTGTCCTCTAACTCCCCTACTTCAATCTGCATTGAAGAAATGGCCTCGCTTAGAGAATAACTTGTATACAATAAGTAAAAATAACCTATGAGAGAAGCAACAATGCCAACTATTGTAAAAACTCTAATATTATTCTTCATTATTTTTAATTTTTAGATTTATTAAAATTTTCATAATGTCATCCCATATTTTAAAAATTCTAGATAAACAAAATGTCAAAATTCCAGTTGGAGCTAATAATGAAACAAAATATTCTATTTTATCCTTCCAAATAGCGAGATAGATTGCGACTCCCATTATTGATACTATACAAATAGTAATTAGAATTAGATAGGTAAATCTTTCAAATTTTAATCTATCTAATGTCTTATCAAGAATTCTTTCAATGTCTTGAATAGTTGCGTTTGGTGACATAATTTTATTTATTTTAGTATTAGTAAAAATATTTCCCTCTAACAAATGAAGCCTCAAATGATGTTTGCTTTCCAGTATATGTTAGTTTAAATTCCTTTTGAAGATTTATTTTGCGTAAGGTCTTCTGTTTACTATTGAAAGACCTAAATCAAGCTCAAGTAGTTCAATTAGTTCTTGGTTTCTTGCCATAGTTTTATTTTTTTGAGTATTACTAATACCGTACAAAAATATATTCACCCATTGCAGCCATATCTCATTTATACGACGATTGAAAAATCCATGTAAAAACAATAATAAACAGAAATACCCTCGTACAATGATTAATTCCCACAGCTGTTAGTCCTCCAATATAAAATACATTCTTCACAAATCCAATCCTTCCCCCCGACATTTTATCCGATCAAAAACTCCCACTAATGCCACTCCACCTGTATCATTTTCTCCATCCACGGAAGCCGGAACATGGACACTGACCAGGGAAGTTTTTCCAGCAGCATGTCAAAACTGCGTTCCTCTACTTTCAACAGCCAGCCTTTTTCATCTTCCAGAAGCCTTCCCTCCCTGCGCAAAAAAGAAACCCTGAAATTATCATTGCTGGTTTTCTTGAGGATCGGCCAGTTCTCCACTACTCCGCTGATGAGACTTTCACAGATCTCCTTTTCCTCTTCGGTCAGGACAATCGTCTGGTCTACCGGTTCGGACAGTGGGATACCGCAGAGGATCTTATTCAATACCAGCTGATGTTCTTCCCGCTTGTCGTCCTTTGCTACAATGTATTGCAGAAGATGTACCGCTTTATGAGCCGATGCCTCGTCTTTAAATTTTCTTTTCTCCAGGAGTTTACATAAAGAAAAAAACCGCTGAAGAAACGGGTGGATCAATACCAATCCCGCATTCGCAATGTACACCGGTTCGATAGTCAAATCAGGCGGCCGCTCCGGGTCTTTTTTTCCAGGAAGTTTCTGCTCCTGCTCCCGGATCTCCACAGGAGGTTTTTCGGTCCGGATCCATTCATTAATGCTGGAGCGTACCTCCGGCGGAAAAGATTGCTTCAAGAGCGCATATCCCTCGTATGCCGCCAGCGTAAAATACAATTTACTTTCTTTCTCAAACTGAGTGACGAACAACCGTACCAATGCCTCCAGCGAAAACGAAAGTCCTTCCGGAAGCATCCGGTAACGTTCAAAATAGGACAGATAATACACGATCGTATCCGGATCGGAAGGCAATGCCAGAGCATCCGGTAATCCGGAACGAGGGACGTCCTCTTCACCAGACAGAATATCTTCCAGAAACGTCCTGAACTCTTCCGAAAATAAAAAGGCAGCTTTCTTCAATCTTTCTCCTCCTGCTTCGTGCCAGCCTCTCAGGTTTCTGACAAAACGTGCAGGATCTTCTTCATAGTATTCCTTAATGATCTTCTCTATAACAGGAATTGTATTATTGACCTGTTCCTGCCAGGATACCATTCCTTTTTCAAAAAACAGCTCCAGGATCTCTTTCCGGTACTGGACCGAATCCATTTGCCGGAGCGCTGTTTCTTTGTTGAAATAACGGGTAAACAACATTTCCGGGATTTCTTTCCGAAAGCTACGCTCCAGCCGGTTCAACACTGCCGGGTAATGTTTCAGAGGGATGAGCGAGAACAACCTCTCCAAACGGTCAGGATACTTCTCATGCCACTCAAGCAGTAATGCCTCGATCCCCTGGATACCGGTATGTCTTTCTTCCCAGGTCACAATACCGTATTGAAGGTAATTAAGTAGCCGGTTCTGTACGTCTTCAAAATACGATGTGGTTCTGACGAGTTCTTCCTCTATAAAACCGGTTGGCTGTTTTTCGATCCGGCGGATCTCTTCTGCCAGCTCCCTGGAATACACAGCCATTTCCCGGGCAATGGTTTCGGTCAACAGTGTCCTTTTTTCAGAACGGTTTTTAAGGAACGAATAAAAAAGTGTTTTATACGCCTTGCTGCTTTCTACTTTCTCATGGGCCTGTATTTTGGTGATATACTGCCGGAACAGTGCTGCATAAGAAGGGAAATTACGCTCTACCCATTGCATCAGAAAATGTTCGGGAAAGAGGTCTACTAACTGGTATTCCTCCACAATCCGCTGCTCCATCAGGTATTCTGCAAAAAAAAGCCTGACCTCCGGATAGTGAACATGTTTCTTTTTCTGCAGGATAAAATACGACAGAAAAAATTGGCGGTATCGTACCGCGAAAGAAGTAAGTTCTTTTTCAAAAGATTCTTTTCTGAACCGGTCCCTGAGTATTTCCAGCGTAGCTACCGGAATTCCGGACAAAGATTCGATCAACTGAAATAATGTTTTTTCAGGAATATGAAAAATAAACCTTTGTAGAGCTGCCGGCTGCCGTTGTACTTTTTCCAACACATGCCCGAGGGATTTCGGAGCTTTTTCCACCAGCCGGTCTATCAGCTCTTCTACCGAAAACTGAAAATTCTTACTTTCTGAATTCCACCAGGGGAGTGCTCCTGAACGGAGAAAAAACAGCAACAGTTCTTCTTCTGTTTTGCGGAGCGGGATCAGCATATCCTCGCCTGCTCTTTTTTCCTGCTTGCGGTGCCGGATGCTTACGATCCTGAAGTTTAGCTCTTCCCGGAGCTTGTTTTTCAGAAGTTCCTTCAGCAGATATTCGTCAAAGGGATAAGCGATGTTTTCCAGCTCCAGCTCGAGTTTTTCAATACGTACTAAATAGCCAGGAAGATCCAGTTCGTCCAGCACCTCCTCAATAACCGGCAGTAAATATTTTTTGATCGTTTCCGTAAAGTCTGTACGAAACGCCAGTCCGTTTTCCGACGAATGATACGCTGCTTCAAATACTTGCTTTCCTATGACATGCGGTCTATTGTGGGGCATTTCGTTTTCTGAATTTGATCAGCATCAGGGCTAGTGTATTGTTCAGGTCGTCCAGCTTCTCCTTATCAGAGGCCTCAAGGGCTTTTTCTTCCATCCAGGCATAATATTTTTGTTCAAATTCTTCCATGTCTTCCGGATTGACCCACAGGATCTGTAAGGATACATTGGCAGGGCTGTTTTCAGCAATAATGTCTTCCGCAATCGCCCGGAACTCGGGGTTGTCAAAACGGGCCGACCAGGTAGGAATAAGAATACTGGAACGGTAGCTGAAAAAATCTTCCGGGATCAGTGCTTCCTGATCGGAATAACGGATGTACAGGCCTATTTTATTTTTATAAGGGATGATCTGAACCTGGTCGGACATCAGCTTGTAAAGCGTTTCCATGTCCTGGTGCGTTTCTTCCACCGAAGGCTTGGCCTCTACACTGACAAAGGTATGAACGCCATCGGAAGTTTTGAAATGTACTTCAAAGTCTTTTTCCGGAGTAGCTTCTACCGAATAGTTTTCATAATACGCTATATGCTTTCTTAATTCCTCGATCACTCCTTTTCTTTCCTCAAACGTATAGAGTCGGATACTTCTCAGTAATGGTTTGCCATCCGGGGAAAGCATGAAAATACCATAACGTCCGTCGTTCAGGTCCGGCCTTAGCAACACATGCTCCAGGATATGCAATCCTTCGGTCTCAATATTGAGTTTCTTCAGGAATTTTAACAGTACCTGTACTCCTACATTCGCTTCCTGCTCTGACGGATAGGAAGCTACTTCGATCCATTCGTCTTCGTTTTTATGTTTGAACAAAACGAGCCATAAGCTTTCGGTTTCTCCTTTCACCTCTCCGATCTTGTATTGTTCTATATTTAACCCTTCGCGCAGGAAAAACTCTGTAAGCATCTTTGATCGGAAAGGAAGTGTTTGCCTCAGCAGAAATTCCTGCTGCTCTTCAGAAAAATCCATGATATCCGCATCTTCGGTATCTATGTAATCAAAATGCTTCTGTATATATTCGTCGTCTACGAGGTCACTTTTGATCATTGCCTCATTGTCCCAGGGTTTTCTTCTGAAACGGGTGGTAGACGCTTTCATCAGCTTGAGTCCGTACCGGCTGTAAGTATTAATCAGCGAATGCGCTTTATATCCGGTCGTTTCTTCACTGCTTTCGTCGCCGATCCCCAACCCGAGCAGCAAAGAGATCTTGGCCTCCAGACCGGTGATATTGTCGGTATCAAGACTCTTTTGCTTATAGTTAAACGCCTTGGCCCTGTTTTTATTAATGGAAGAAAGCGACCGCAACAGACGGGTCTTATTCTGGATCAGGTGTTTTTCAAACTCTGTTTCTCCAAAATAATAATTGAACTGATCCAGTGAATACGGGGTATAGGCTTCTCCGTGGATGGCCAGCAGGTAATCCAGGAAACGATTTCTCCGGTCGGTATAATTGTCTTTCATCCTGACCAGTTCAGGAAGTCCTGTCTGGTAGGAAAGAAAATTTTCGTACTCATAAAACCCGTTGGCTTCTTCAAACTGATAACGTTTTTGCTTGAGCAAAGGCTTTACATCCGGAACGGTTGTTTCCAGGGATTGGTAAAAATAAGTTTGCCGGACCTCGGCATTGAGTGAAAAAAGGTCTTTGGCATGGGCAAGCTGAGAAAGATAGTTGGCCATGATCTGCTCAAACAGCAGTAAATATCCTTTCATTTGCTTGGCTTGTCCCTTTCTTTTCTGTCCGGGGGAATGAGGAATCCCTTCCTCTCCGATGCCGTAGATCAGCGGAAAATCATTCTGTATGGAGAAATACTCTTCCAGTTCCAGCGATTCTCCTTCCGGAATACGGATGGTCTCTTCGCTCAGGCGGTACACTCTTTTGTTGGCAGAAGTAAGCTCGTTGAGCTTTCTTTTCACCAGATTATAATCAATGTTGTTGTATTGTACCGAACCACGGTAAAAGTTTACAGCCTTCGCTCCAGCCTCCCCCATCTGGGTGATCAGCCGGGGAAGCTCTTCCTCTCCTATCTCGATCTGATTGTCGTACGACTTTTCCCCGATCTTAAGATAAAGGTTTTTAACACTCACTACCCCTTCGATCTGCATGATGATCTTGATCAGGTCGGAGATCAGGATGCGGGAAGGTTTGGCATGAAGGTCTTC
>CAYTGJ010000158.1:0-10160 GCA_964437245.1 uncultured Chitinophagaceae bacterium | reverse complement strand
GACATGGCGCAGGCGAAAGCAGCGCTGGAATCCATTGCCAGAAGCTACGGATACCGTTTTGGTAAACTGAAAAAAGTACGTGTCAATACTATTTCTCAATCTCCTACAGCGACCACTGCCGGAAAAGGGATTGCAGGTTTCGGAGGATTTATGGAGTTTGCCGATAAAATGTCGCCGCTGGGCAATGCCGATGCAGAAGAGTGCGCAAACTATTGTATTGCGTTGTTCTCTGATCTGACGAAGAAAGTGACGATGCAGAACCTGATGCACGACGGTGGCTTCTCTACCACGGGAATGACCGAAGATGTGCTGGCGAAATTCAACTAGGACCTGGTGCCTTTATAAAATAAAAATCCCTTGCCGGTTGATCTGGCAAGGGATTTTTTATAGATGGTGGCCGGAAGTTTTTTCTCATATTATTCGGAAGGAATAAACAGTGGCCGGAGACTATCCTTATTGTATTCTTCCTTGTATTTGTCGCGGAAACGTATTTTTTTCCTTGTATTCTCTTCCTGAGGTACAGAACTGCTGTCCTGTTTAGTAGTACCAATGGTTGGGGCCGGTGTTTCTGGTGTTTTTATCGGTACTTCAGGAGTAGGGAGACGATCTGAAGAGGGAGAAGAAAAAGGTTCTTCTGATTTCAGTTCTCCGGAAGTTCTTTTATTGGTAACGGCATTCGGTTTTGCTCCGGAGGATTTCAGTTCCTCCGTACTAACGGGGTCGGTAGTGATTTCTCCCGGCAATTGCGGAGCAATGCTGTGATTATTTTCCTGAACAGGTATTTCTTGTTTAAGAGGAGTTGTTTCTTTCGGGAAGAAGAATAGCAGGGCTATAGTTATTATCGTCAGCAGAAGTAGTAAAAGCAGCCACGAAGATCTTCTGAAGAAAAATCCTTTGGGTTTTTCTTGCTCCTTGTTGGACATACTGATCTTATCCCACATATCTGCAGGTGGTTCTACCCTTGCTTCTTTCAAAGCATCTTTGTAGAAATCATCCAGTTGGTCGATATTTTCAGTATATTTTTCCTGCATGAACAGCATTGTTCTTTTTGTGGATCTTGATCAGCATTTCCCTCGCTTTGGCCAGTTGTCCTCTGGAAGCTCCTTCGGTTATGTTCAATAATTCAGCAATTTCCTTATGGGAATAACCTTCTATTACGTAGAGGTTGAATACCAGTTTTTTGCCTTCCGGCAATAAATTTATGAATTTTATCAATTCTTCGTGCAAGACAGCGCTATGAGGTGATTCCCGGGATTCACTTAGCTCCAGGACACTTTCAAGGTCTGCAATGGTCCCCCAGCGTTGATTTTTTCTGTATTCGGTAAGGATATGATTGACGGTAATTCTGCGTGCCCAGCCTTCGAAAGAACCTTCAAATTTGAATTTATCAAGATTCTGAAAGATTTTTACAAAAGCTTCCTGCAGCCAGTCTTCTGCCTCCTGCCGGTTTTTGGTATAGCGTAGGCAGAGGGCAAAGAGCTTTCCGGAAAGGAGTTTATAAAGTTCCTTTTGGGCGGCAGGTTCGTGATTTAAACATCTGTGAATAAGATTTACGCTCAAAACGTTTAAGAAAGCTTTGTGACAAAGATAACAATAATTGATTTCTCCAACGGATATTAGTAAACATTTTGAAGGTAAGGTATGATTTTGTATGTTTTATCAGTGAATATTATCTTTTTTATGATTCCCCGGAAGCGTTTATTAAAATGTTATCGTCTTAGAAGAAACAATAAACCTAACGCCTAGTTTTATGGAAAGAAAAAAGATTCCCTCATATAGTGAATGGAATAAATTTAGAAGATTTTTATATATTTTATTTGTCTTTTTAGGATTTCTGTTAACCAATACCACTTTTGGACAGCCTGTGATAAAGCTGATCATTTCAGAGTCTAATTTTACAGATTTTGTTTCTTCAAAAAAGATCTTTAAAGATACTGAAGAGATGAGCAGTTTTACGATACGAAACACTGGGACAGACTCTTTTACAGGTGTTATTAACTATAAAGATACATGGGGGAGTTCATTGGAATTACAAGAAGTAACCGTGACATATGAAGGAGGAGCTTTGCCTTCTGGTACTACGGTGAGTTGGGAGCCTACTGTAACTCCTGCTCCCGCTCCTGGCATGACCTTGGATGGATCTCTCACCTCTACAGGAACGCTCGTTTCGGGAGTTAGTTACCAACTGAACATATCTAATCTTCCTGTCAGTGCCAATAATATTAATAAAGGATTGATAATTACCAGGAGGATAAAAGTAGTAGAATGTATTGATGATAATCTAAAAGGGCTTAGCTTGATAGAGCTTCAGACATGTATCAATGGTAACAACTGTAACCTTATGGAAGATTCCTGGCAAGCCGATCATGTGGGTGCTATTCTTCCAAGGTTAATACAAAGAATTAACAAGGCCGATAATAAATTTATCGATGTATTTAATCTTAATATCTCCAACAGTGATTTTTGTGCTTATGACTCCGCCTCTTCTGTAGCAGGAAGTGGAATGAGGAAGGTAAGTATGTTTGCCAAAATGCATAATTCAAATTCAGGAGAAGTAGTGAATAATTTTGCTTTTCAGATTTGGTCGTTAGGGAATGAAGAGATTTCTTTGAGCGAGGTGAAATTCTTTAAGGCAGCATTGGTGAATGGAAATTGGCAGACAACAGGAACTCAGTTAGTGATTCCACCGGAATATTATGATCCTACTACTAATTACGAACGTCCTCTGAGAGCCGATTATAGTATACCTGTACGCTGTTTTAATGACGCTATCCATAAGGCTTATTTTAATATAGGAGATCTCTTCGCTGAGGATGCTTATTATGTTGAATTCAATGTGTATAATTGCAACCCTATAATTGATCCTTTGGCATTCTCTAACTCTATGGCGTATGATAACTGGACTATTTCTTGGCGCGGAGAGGACGATTGTGGTGGCCTTTTAAATATGGCTACTATAGATCATGCAACCATTACGCCTCCTCCGGATCCTATGAATTATTCTTATATCGGCGATCCGTCCCTTTCTAATACAAATTATACTTCACCTTATGGCATTTGTGGAGCCTGCTATCATAATACAGTTACAAGTACTCCGTTATATCTGGAAAGGGTGAGTTCTTTAATGAAAGGTGAAATAGGAAATTGCAGAATTAAAAATCAATTTGTAGCTAACAAGTTTAGTTTTCTGGCGACCGGCTATTCGGATGGGATTAATTATAATGTGGATAATGCAAAAGTAGTGGTAATCTTAAAACTGGAAAGTGGTTTGGACTATTTTACTTCAGGTACTCCTTCTCAGAATTATCAATATCTTCATTTTAGAAGACAGGATGGGAAAAACTGGATACCTGTTGTTACGGAAGGTACAACTCCTGCTTATAACATTCAAACCAATGAGTCTCCCTATTACGATTATTCGGAAATCAGGATGTTTGAATTTAATATGTCCGATCTGTACGCACTATTTCCTCCTGTCAGTTTTTCGGAGAAACCAGTTCTTCTGTATGAGTATTTAAACGATGCTGATATTACCTATTCTCTGCTTGCCAATTGTGATGATCCTAATTCTAAAGAACAACCTAATTATACAGTAGAAATGTATTTAATATCGGATGCCAATTGTGACAATCCGCTTGTAATGCCTTCTTTTAAAATAACAAAGAATGCAGGTTTGATGTGTCCTGGGTGTAAATTTCCAGGTGGAGCCGGCAGATTTTCCAACTTAAAACGTATTAATTTTGGGTTGAATGATTCCCAAAATAATAACGGAATTCCTGATGATGGGGCTTCTCTTACAGAGATGGAGGTTAATACACTCAATAGTGATAATAATCCAGACAACGATATCCGTACGAATTTTGGAATTGTAGGAGACAGGCTCAAAATGAATACCCGGTATTATTTAACTTCTTCAGAATTATGTAATGGGATATTGTACGATGACATGATGCTTGGCGAACTTAAATATTCGTATCTTAAAATGAGTTTCCCGGGTGATACTTTTGAAATTGACCATGGAGTGAATGTAAAAGTGATCATTACCAGAGGGGCTACAGATTACACTTTCAGGGTACCCATGTCAACTATATTAGTACAAAGCTCTGTAAATTCCCATTTGTTTGAAATAGATCTTAATACGATTACTGCTTATGAAGAAAGTACTCCTGCTCTGCCCGTAGGTTTCCGCTTCGAATCTTTTGATGAAATAGAACTGGAATTCTTCTTGGACATAAGACTGAATTCTGCTACAGATGAGGTATATCAGGAAGTCTTTATTATACAGCATCCCTATTTTTCTGCCACTCCATTGACTCAGTACGTAAGGGATTTCCCACAATTCAGATGCGTTGATGGAACTCCTGTAATATTCGATGATTTAGGTAATGTTATAGACACGATACCTGCTTTACCATTCACGGATATAAATTATACCAATACATGGCTACTTTGTGAAGGGTATCAATCAATATTTAATCTTCTTAAGGTAACACAACAATATTACTATGCAGATGGCTATACTCTTGGTGATGATTTAATCGACAAATCCTGTAATAAGAATCGATTCTTGTCAATTCAAAGTTCGATAGGGAAATATGAAGCCCCTAAAATATTTTCGAATGAATTCAGACCAGCTCCCATGATAGAAGCAGTGGATATTGTGACTCCTGATGGGTACAGATTTAAAGAATTGTATATTAATATAAGTGATGTTGGATTGGAAGTTCCATTAGATTATAAAACATCTTCTTTTGTGAGTCAGGGAATTGTTCTTTCACCTTCCTCTACTACTACAATAGGCACCGAAACATATACTCTTCATCATCTACAATTACCTCCGTTGACTATTGTAACGGATGTAGATGTGATTTCTGGTGACAATAAGAATAAGGGAAGGCAAGTAGACGAAAGATTGATTCATAATGTAGTTGTGATACATGAAGCTGTGTGCAGTGAGATTCCGGAAGAGAAGCTTACTACAACTGCACAGCCCCTGGATACTACAAGTCAGGGACTCGAATATAGGTTTAAAATGTTTTTTGACCAGGACGATATGACCGATTTAGATGTTTTTGTATCCAATGTCACTAATGAATATGTTAATCCATTAAATCAGTTAACCAGTACATTAAGTTCTACAGGAGTGACAGTTACAACGGCTAGTGGTTTCGATATTGATTTTAATCTAAACAATGGTAGTAATGGATCTCCTGCCAAGTTTCCTTTTGTAACAATTGAATATGATCAGACTATTTTCGCTGATGTATCCATTAGTGGAGCTCTGGCAGGATTAGTAACAGAAATTTCTGATAGTGTCAATGGAAATATTTTGACAATACTATATCAAGTCGATCCCGATCTCGCGGCTTCGGGCAACCATATTGTTCTTAACGGATCAGTGGCATTGAATATAACTGGGAAATTAATACAATGTTTTAATGATCCGAATATTCCAGCTTTGTTAAAAGTAGGATTCGGTTGGGATTGCAATGGATGGCCTTCTTCTGCAACAAATCTAAATACATTGTGTTATTATCAATCGGAATTCATAGAAGTATTCTCACTTGCAGCAGGGCTACAGGAGAACCTTACCGCTTCTTCAAACAATGGTGATTGTACAGCTCCTAAAATTCATTATGATCATTTGCTTATTAATACAGGTTCTGAGGTAAATGAAGTTTCTTATTTCATTGATCTTCCGACCGGACTTACTCTGGATGTTTCAAGTATTCAGTTTAGTTATGGCACTACTATATTAGGCATGGGATATTATAGTATAAATGATCTTAGTACAACACTAAATCCAGAACAATATCAGCTTGTCTTATCTTCATCAGTTTTTACAGATTTTCCGCTATTTGCCAGTGCAGTAGTACAGGGAAATAGGGTAGAAACGATCAATCTTCAGTTTGACGCTTTCGTTTCATTGATTTGTAATGAATATCAGCCTACATCTTCAACGATTGTAAATGTTACTTCAAAAGCTTTCTGTGGAACAGTTTTACACAACGATCGTACTATTGTTCCTTCTTATACAGCTTGTTTGCCTTTTACTATAGCATTGTCAGCACCTTCTTTAGCTTGCTTAGGAAATGCTGTGAATCTTTCGGCGTCACTGATAAATACCGTTGGTTCGGGGTATCAGTATACCTGGACCGTAAATGGAGTTGATTTGTTGCCGAAGGAGGTAGATATAATAGACGTCAATTCTCCGATTGAGGAGGAGTTTTTTTTATCTTCTACTTCAGAAATAACTATTACCATTAAAAATGTGAATACAGATTGTGTGGTTTCTGATACAAGATTGATCGTAGTTAATGAACTTCCATCTGTTTCAATAAACCCTCTCCCTGCGGAATTCTGCTTCGGTACCACTCCGATCACATTAACAGGAATACCTTCCGGTGGTACTTTCTCCGGCACGGGAGTAAGTTTTAATGCAAGTGCTGGCAACTATGAATACAATGGTTCTTCTGAAGGAGTTCATGTGCTTACGTATACTTATACGGATTCGGTCACTACCTGTACTAACACGGATACTGCTTCTATTATGACCAGCCCCTGCTGCCCATATCGCCTGAACCCGGTTACTCCTTCCTGCGGAACGGATCAGATCCAATGCCTGCAACTGGAAGCTGTTCGTCCGGTACAGCCAGGAATTAAGGGAATGGACTTCATTATCCGATACAACTCTGACGAAGCGACACCGGTGCTGGATGTCAACGGGATCATCACGGCAACTTATGGGGACGTAGTACTCAACGGACTGAATGTCTTACAGGTAAGCCATTCCAGCAGTATACAGATCCCGCACAGCAGTGATACAGATCCGGATAAGACCTCTGCTACACGTGATCTTCATGTGAGTATTTTCTATAACAGTACTGCTCCGTTTAGTGCCGACTGGGAAGGAATAGGAAATGTGATCTGCCTGAATTTTCAAATTAATGCCACGAGTGTGGGTAGTTTGTCTCCTTTTAAAATTGGGGTGATCCAGAATTCTAATAGCTTATTGCCGGGGAATACCGATGAAGAATATTCTATTACGACCCGTACGAAGTGTGTAGAGAACGGCGGAGTGGCAGAGGTGGAAGTAATTCCCAATACATTGCTGACCGGAGTTATCCGGTACCACAATACTTCCGATGTATTGAAATACAATGCTGCCAATCCGGCCCAGTACAACGAAACATTGATTCAGCCGGTTTCCGATATGGCTTCCGGATGCGTAGTGGGAAATCCTGCCAATAGTACCCATCCGGATCTCAACGGACAGTTTGCGGTTAATATGACAGGATCTTCTGCTCTTCGCTTTGAGCGGGACATTGACGGAGACTATTATTCCCCGTCCTGTACTATTGCCGCATCGGATGTGGTTGATGTCATGACGGCGATGAATGGATACGATTCTTACCTGATGGAGTCCATTACTACCCTGAGAGATCCTTTGAGTATGACGCTGAATGCAGATGCGGGAGTCCCTGACCCGAATGGAACGACCCTGAACGATGCGTCGCGGAAGAGTCTGTTTCCAACTCCTTACCAGATGATTGCGGCGGATGTAAACATCAACGGACGTGTCCGTGCCAACGATATTACCTGGTTACAGCAAAGAGCGGTTTCTCAGATCTGTGAATTCCCGCAGGCCTGGAACTATACAGAATCAGGGAACAGTGCAACTCCTAATATGCCTGGATTAAGGTCGTACGACTGGCGATTTACGAATAAGACCGGTACAAGATCAGCCTCTTATCCTTATATCGGCGGGGCTGTTACTAATGGAAACTTTAACGGCTATTGGAGAGATGAGGTACCACAGGTGGAAAATTGTATTGAGTTTAGCACTTCTTCTCCCAATGAGTGCAGCGTATATCCTGTATCACAAACGATCTACGCTGTGCTGTTAGGTGACCTGGACGGAAGCTGGAGACCTACTACCACTGCACATGCCAATGTGAAGATCGCAGCAGTGAACAATGTGTTACTTGATTATAGTTCTATGATCCAAACAGCGGAGTCAGTATACCGTATTCCTGTTACGTTTGAAGCCGATGAAACAATCGTGTCACTTGATTTTGTCTTAAATTATGACGAAACGAAAATAAAGATCCTGTCGGTAGGAAACCTGCAGGAAGGCAGTGATAAGAATGCCAGAATGGTATACAACGATTTCAATAATACTCAACTGTTGCTCTCTTCGTACACGATGAGCAGCTATAGTAAGGGAGCGGATATCTTTTACATAGAAGTGATGTCCATGACCGGAACCATGAGCCCTGCTTATCTGGGTACAGGAAACGGTTTTCTGAACGGGAAAAAGGTAGCACTTTCACTACAGGGAGCTTCTGTCCTCAGTACTACTTCAGAGCTGGAAGAAACTCAGGGCTATACCTTTGAAGTGATTCCTAATCCGAATAATGGTACAGGAAAGATCGTATACAATGTAAAACCGGATGATAATGCCAGGATCGTCATTTACAATGCGGTCGGCCAGGTAGTACAGGAATACGTTTCTATCAAAGGAAACGGATCGGTAGAATTAAATCCGGATGCCTTTTCGGCAGGAATGTACCAGGTTATCTTACATAGGAATGAAACAGATCGCAAAGTGAAGAAGATGGTGATTTATAAATAATAGATTTCTTCGGTCACTCAGATCAGAGGTATATATGAAACGGGAACAGAATAATTTTCTGTTCCCGTTTTTATTATTGCTTCGGCTTGAATCCTACAGGTACTTTTAAGGTATCGGAATCATACATGTTAAGGTAGAGGATAATGGGGGCCGTATGATTAGAAGAGCGAATACTATATTTATCAAGCAGTCCATGGCCCATAAATCCATTTGGAGAGGCGAACATACAGCAGCTTCCCAGCCTTTCGTATTGGATCGTTTCTCCTCCTGGTCCTGTCAGAGCATTTAGAAAACGAGCTTCGTTTAGCGGACCATCGGTTGGACCGCCTACTTTAATCGGATTTTGTTCGGTATAGCCATAAGTACTGTCCTCGCTATAAGTTGTTATACGAAAGGTGTTATGGTCTAGCAACTGCTGTTTTACTCCCGGAGAGGAAGAGAGTGAGCCAGAGCTTGCCGTTTTTTTAGCTCCCGAACATGCACAAAGTGTGATCAGGATAAAGATGTAAAGGAAGTGTCTTGTCATGGTAGAGAGTATTTTTAGTGTATCTGAATATACTAAAAATACTTGATAGAAGAAGAACGCTAGGCTAGGGGTAGGGTGAAGAAAAAATCCGGTTGGATATAAAAGAGACGGCTTCTGGATGGAAGACCGTCTCTTTTTCGTGAACTCCCGGATCTATCTTGTATCGGGCATCTGGGATCTTGAATCTGGTATCAGGAATCGTAATAAAATTAATCCGGTACACTCTGATTATTTATATTAAAATTAGCAGGTTCCGATCAGAACTCTGCCGTTTTAGGAGCTCTCGGGAAAGGAATCACATCACGGATATTGCCCATTCCTGTTACAAACAGGATCAAACGCTCAAATCCAAGACCGAATCCGGCGTGTGGAGCATTCCCGTATTTTCTGGTCTCTACATACCACCAGATGTCTTTTTCATGAATACCTACTTCTGTGGCACGTTTTACCAGTTTTTCCAGGTCGTCTTCCCGCTGCGAACCTCCGATGATCTCTCCGATTCCTGGAAATAAAACGTCCATCGCTCGTACGGTTTTCCCGTCTTCGCTTTGCTTCATATAGAACGCTTTGATCTCGGTAGGATAGTCTGTCAGGATAACCGGTTTTTTAAAGTGTTTTTCCACCAGGTACCGTTCGTGTTCGGATTGAAGATCTACGCCCCATTCTACGGGGTATTTGAATTTCTTCTTTTTGTAATGATTGGAGTTCTTCAATACATTGATCGCTTCGGTATAAGGGAGGCGCTCAAACTGGTTCGTCGCTACAAACTGAAGTTTCTCAAGAAGATTTAATTCATCACGCTCTTCCTGTTTTTTCTTTTCGTTTTCTTTTACAAAACGCTTGTTTAAAAACTCCAGATCGTCTTTGCAGTTGTCCAGCGCATACTGGATCAGGTATTTCAGAAAATCTTCCGCCAGATCCATGTTGTCTTCCAGTTCGTTGAAAGCCACTTCCGGTTCGATCATCCAGAACTCTGCCAGGTGGCGGGTGGTATTAGAG
>CAYTGJ010000157.1:5175-10359 GCA_964437245.1 uncultured Chitinophagaceae bacterium | reverse complement strand
GGAGCCTGTGTAGACCTTAGTGACAAAAATTCGAACCCCTTTGTGGAAGATAACCACAAACTATACTGGTTATCAAAGACTTTATATAACTTTTAAGCGTGTGCGGAGGGGGCAGGAGGAGGTTGTATTGTCCTATCATAACTTTACCATTAAATAAAAAATTGACGGCTGTGGTCAGAGGACAAGTCACGGCTTCCGGGATTTTTTGGCATTTTAAGATTTAGTGTACTATAAGCAGATAGTCATTATATTTTAATATGAATTATGGAATTATAGAGTTTTTAGCATCTAAAAATATAAAGACAATATGAAAATATCTTTTTTTATCCTGTTGATTTTATTTAGTCATAAATCTGTTTCCCAAATCAAGAGCTTAAATGAGCTGATTGAAATCAGCAGGGTATCGCCTACGAAAATAAAAGATTCTCTTTCGGTAAGCTGTTCTTTAAGGTATAGTGATGATAATAGATTCCTCTTTTTTTATTATAAGAAAAAGAGTCTTGATGATTATGAACAAATTATTCAGATGGAAGAAAATAGTATTGAATTGCGAATGAGAAATTATATACATTATAAAGAGTTTTTAAATCAGGCAAAGGAAAATAATTTAATCCTGATAAAAAAAGAAAAAAAATCAGAATTGAAAATATATCAGGGGGATAATTATAAAATAAAATTTTCCCAGGAATGCAGAGGAAAAAGGGCTATGTATGTACTTAAATTGATTAAAGAAAAATAGAGTAACTACGAACTTCAAAATAAGTTGATTCCGATAATCATCGGAATAAGACTTCATGCCGAAGGCGCAGAGCCTATTAAAACTCTGTACTGCTTAATTTTAAATGCCAGGTCAACAAGTACAAAAATATTAAGTATAATGGCACACAGGCCAGGTATTACCTAAGTCATGCCAATACAGCCTGTAAAACACTTTGATCTATTTCATAAAATCAAATACCTGTCAGTAGGGAGCAACAGCAAGAGTATTGAGTAAAAAAAGCCCCCTGTTGTTCGTAGTCTTCATGACTACGAACTCAAGATTAATTGAAGTCTTAGACTTCACGCCGCAGGCGCAGAGCCCATTAAACTATACAAGAACATTTTTCTACGCAGCCAAACTCCAACTCTCACTAAATTCTGCAAATATAGTCAAAATGGATTTGAAGACCTTTTGGCTACTGTTGCTGACAGTGCCAGCAACAGCAACTGTATTGAGTAAAAATAAAAAAGGCTCCGAGAAATCGGAGCCTTGGTAGTGCTACGGGGAATCGAACCCCGGTTGCCAGGATGAAAACCTGGTGTCCTAACCCCTAGACGATAGCACCATTTTACATTTTGGTGGCGCAAAGGTATATGTTTTTTTGTATTCCTCAAAATATTTTACAGAAAAAATTAAAATTTTCTTCATAATGCTAAAAGTATTGATTTTAGCAATTACATATTGTAAGTTTGGACTCCTTTTTAACAACTAAATTATAATAAACTAACGTAGGTTATGTCAAAAATTAAAGTCGGAATCAATGGATTTGGTAGAATTGGAAGACTAGTTTTCCGCGCTGCTGTGAACAATCCAAACATTGAATTAGTAGGTATCAATGATCTTATTGATGTAGAATATATGGCGTATATGCTAAAGTATGATTCTACTCATGGTCGCTTCGCCGGAGAAGTTTCTATAAAGGACGGTAAACTGGTGGTAAACGGACAAGCGATCCGTGTAACTGCTGAAAGAGATCCTGCTAATCTGAAATGGAATGAAGTAGGAGCGGAATACGTAGTAGAATCCACAGGTCTTTTCCTTGATAAAGAAACAGCCTCCAAACACATCGCTGCTGGTGCTAAGCGTGTGATATTGTCTGCTCCGGCAAAAGATGATACTCCTACTTTCGTAATGGGAGTTAATCATAAAGACTATTCAAAAGACATGACAGTAGTATCCAATGCTTCTTGTACTACTAACTGTCTTGCTCCGATCGCAAAAGTATTACACGATAAATTCGGTATCCTGGAAGGTCTTATGACTACGATCCACGCTGTTACCGCTACTCAGAAAACCGTAGACGGTCCTTCTATGAAAGACTGGAGAGGCGGACGTGGTGCTTATCAGAACATCATCCCTTCTTCTACAGGAGCTGCAAAAGCAGTAGGACTTGTACTTCCTGCGCTGAAAGGTAAACTTACCGGAATGTCTTTCCGTGTACCAACTCCGGATGTTTCTGTAGTTGACCTTACTGTAAGACTTGAAAAAGCCGCAAAATACGACGATATCAAGAAAGCAATGAAAGATGCCTCTGAAGGCGAAATGAAAGGCATTCTTGGATATACTGAGGACGAAGTAGTATCTAATGATTTCCTTGGAGATGCCAGAACTTCCATATTCGATGCCAAAGCAGGTATTCAACTGAGCGATACATTCGTGAAAGTAGTTTCCTGGTATGACAATGAGTGGGGTTATTCCAACAAACTGGTAGACCTGCTTGTACACATGAATACGGTG
Source organism: uncultured Chitinophagaceae bacterium (assembly GCA_964437245.1). Classification (GTDB taxonomy): domain Bacteria; phylum Bacteroidota; class Bacteroidia; order Cytophagales; family Cytophagaceae; genus JANYCO01. The sequence continues at coordinate 7,862 of CAYTGJ010000157.1, read as the reverse complement.
AAATAACAACCTTATTTCCATACTAAAACAAAAGGCTTGCCATTCGCAGGCCTTTTGTTTTTAGAACCATTATGCTTAAAATTAGACTGTTCTAAGTTTTAACACCTCTGCATAGCAGGTTTTTATTATCTTTTTTCGGTACTCTGTAAGATCAAAGAGTACTGCTATTTCCATCTTTTTCTCCTTTTTTATCACTTATCAATAGAAATTATGAATAAAAGAGCGAAAAAATATCATTGTGTAAAGGAAAAAGTAAAAAATTAACCTATAATTTTTTTAAGATTCAAATAAACTGGTTTTTTTGTATTTTTTAATGTAGTTTCAGCCTTTAAAAGTACAAATCCAACGAAGGGGAAGGATAGGTTTTATGTTCAATATTTTATTTTAGGATCGGAATGGGCACTTCTGCAAATAATGCTAAACTACAGGAATTCAAGAACCTGATCGGAATCAAATTTCAACTATACAACAGTCTCTTTACAGCACTGCCTTTTCATAAGGTAGAAAAAACCGGGGTATTACTTTCTCTTTTCCTGCTGCACTGCGAGGAAGGTTTTTCTAAAAAAGTAAGTCCTACTGAAATTATCAACGGCTTTCTGAAACAATATACCAACTACTCGAATGAGGTAGACCAGACAGAAATGCTGTTTCGCTTCGTGCAGTACGCCGAACGTCAGGTGGTACTGTTCGATGCGCTGGAAGATGCAGCTTTCAGCCAGATCAACGATATGGGCGGGTCAGGAACCCTGAAACATCTGCAATCAGAGGTCATGACCAGCGAATCTCATGAACTCCTTGCTGAAAAACTTAAAGACTTTTCCGTAAGACTGGTGTTAACGGCACACCCTACTCAATTTTATACAAGCGAGGTGCTGGGAATCATCAATGACCTGGCCAAAGCACTGGTGACCGACAACACGGCACTGGTCAATACCTATCTGCAACAGCTCGGAAAAACACCTTTCTATAAAAAAGAAAAACCCACGCCTTATGATGAAGCGGTCAGCCTGATCTGGTTCCTTGAACACGTCTTCTACCAGGCCGGAGGAAATATTCTTTCTTATCTTAAAAATGCTTTCCCGGGTTCGGTAGACGCCAACAATCCTCTGATAAGAATGGGATTCTGGCCGGGAGGAGACCGGGACGGAAACCCTTTTGTAAAATCAGATACTACATTGAAAGTAGCAGAAGCCCTGCGCAGCGCTATCATCAAAAGCTATTACATCGACGTACGTCGTCTGAAAAGAAGACTTACGTTCAAAGGGGTATACGGTGAGCTATGTAAGCTGGAAGACAAATTGTACAACAATCTTTTCATCCCCGGCCATAAAGCTGATATCTCCAAAGATCAGATTCTGAAGATATTTAACCAGATCCGTGACATTGTGGTGGCCGAGCACAACGGCCTGTTCACCAATTACATTGACCGGATGATCAGCAAGGTGGAAATGTTCGGGATGTATTTCGCTTCTCTTGACATACGCCAGGACAGTTCGGTACACAAACAACTGATCGAAACGATCGTGGAAACCACGAACGTTTTACCTAAAAATTATAAATCCCTTTCGGAAAGCGAAAAGATAACGGCACTGCTGAAAGTAAAAGACGCCATTGATCCGGACGAGATCGAAAACGAGCTGCAGCGCGATACCATTTATACCATGGGGGCCATCCAGACCATCCAGAAGTTTAACGGAGAAGAAGGATGCCATCGCTATATCATCAGCCATACTACCAGTGCGCTGGACGTAATTGAAGTATATGCCCTGTTCCATATGTGCGGATGGAAGCGGGAAAAAATAAGCCTGGGCATTGTACCGCTTTTCGAAACCATCGAAGACCTGCGCAATGCCACAGATGTTATGAAGGTACTTTACGAAAATGAAACTTACCGCAAACATCTGAGCAGAAGAAAGAATGTACAAACCATCATGCTGGGATTCTCCGACGGTACAAAAGACGGAGGCTACCTGATGGCCAACTGGAGCATATACAAAGCCAAAGAGCAGCTTACATACCTATCCAGACAATACGATGTACAGGTGGTCTTTTTCGACGGCCGCGGAGGTCCGCCGGCAAGAGGTGGTGGGAAAACACACCAGTTCTATGCCTCTATGGGCAATAACATTGCCAGCAAAGAAATACAACTGACCATCCAGGGACAGACCATCAGTTCCAACTTCGGAACTATTGAAGCCGCCCAATACAACATGGAGCAGCTGGTACATGCCGGGATCAGCAATGCATTGTTCTCTCAAAGAGAAGTGACGCTGACCACAAAAGAAGACAAGCTTCTGCATACGCTGGCAGAAGAAAGTTTCCAGGCATTTTCCATTCTGAAAAACGATCCTAAGTTTTTGGAATACCTTAACTTTGCGAGTCCTCTGCGCTACTACGCCGAAACCAATATCGGAAGCCGGCCGGCCAAACGAAGTTCAGGGAAATTAAACCTGAACGATCTCCGGGCAGTACCTTTCGTAGGAGCATGGAGCCAGTTGAAACAGAACCTGCCCGGATATTACGGGGTAGGAGCAGCGTTCGAAAAAATGGAACAAGCAGGAAAATGGGAAGAAGTAAAACAGTTGTACAACAGTTCTCTGTTCTTCAAAACCCTTCTGGGCAACTGTGAAATGGCGATGAATAAATCTTTCTTCCCGCTCACGGCATATCTTGCCAAACATCCTGTA
>CAYTGJ010000157.1:2465-5164 GCA_964437245.1 uncultured Chitinophagaceae bacterium | reverse complement strand
CATGATCCACAACGAATTCCAGCGTACTAAAAAATATATCCTGATGCTGACAGGCGAAACTGAGTTGATGGGCGACAAACCTATCGATCAGCTTTCGATACAGATGCGTCAGCGTATTGAATTGCCACTGGTTACGATCCAGCAGCATGCGTTGACCCGCATACGTGAAATAGGAGACAACAAAGCCGACGCAAGTTTGAAATCGATCTATGAAAAACTGGTGATGCGTTGTTCTTTTGGTATCATCAACGCGGAAAGAAACTCTGCTTAGTTTATCCTGGCTACCAAAAAGTCCTGTTGGACCAATCATGATAGCCATTATTATCTTTATTATTAAAAATTGAATGGAAGAACCCAAAAAAGAAATACCCAAAGTAGTACTCGGAGTAACCCTTGATGAAAATGCAATAAAGGCACTGGAAGAAGGAAAAGAAACAGAACTGATCAAAGGATTTGTAAGCCTTCGTACCGGAAAACCTTTTGATGCCTTTCTGAAAATGAGTGGCAATCAGCTTAAATACCGTTTCCCGGAAAGGGGCGAAGTAAAGAAGAAAACAACCTCTTCCGGAGGGAGCGGGATGAAAAAGAATACCGTTCCGACCAAGGTAGGAGGTGTAGAACTTGACCCCGAAGACATTGAAGATCTTAAAGCAGGACGGGAAACCAAACTCATTGTAGGAATCGAAAGCAAGAAAAAAGGGAAATACTACGATGCATATCTGAAATGGAATGAAACCAGGGGGATCATTTTCAGATTCCCGGGAATGGATTAACCTTTACGGAATCACAGGACCGCATTTCAGAAAGATCCGTATACTTTCAGAAATGCGGTTTTTCTTTCTCCCATTTTTATACTCCTATATTTTTCAGGATTACATCCAGGTATGTTCCTACACGTCACACAAAAGAATATCCACCCTCTCTTTACGCTCAGTTTAACACCCTTTCCCGGATAATAACAGCATTAATAAACACATAAAAATTTATAAATTAGACACTTATACTTAAGCGCAACAAAAAATTCTTTGTACTTGAGCAAATACCTCTAAAATAATACTAATCCAATAATTAATAAAAAAATTTCAACTCAACTAAAACCACCAAAATAAATAAAACACTAATAATCAAAATATTAAAATCAAAGCAAGCCTAAGTCACTTCTATACAAGACAGCAAAATATTTCCCAACTTAGTTGAATCAAATGAAGAGACAAGGAGTGAACATAAAAACAAGTTGGTACTATTGGAGTGCTGTTTTAGTATTTTGGACTTCCGTAATCCCGGTACATTCCCAAACCTATTCGTGGAACAGTGTCGCAATAGGAGGGGGAGGATTTGTAACCGGTATCGTAACCAGCAAAACAGAAAACGGACTGATGTATGCCCGCACAGATGTAGGAGGAGCCTACCGCTGGAATGCAGCGACCCAAAAATGGATCCCGCTGCTGGATTGGTGCTCGATAGAAGAAACCGGGTACCAGGGCGTAGAAGCACTGGCACTCGATCCTCAAAACCCTTCCAGGGTCTATATGCTGGTGGGAACCTCTTATTTCAATTCAGGAAAAACAGCGATCCTTCGTTCTAATGATTATGGCAATAGTTTTTCCGTAACAGAAGTAACCTCCCAATTCCAGGCGCATGGCAACGGAATGGGGAGACAGAACGGAGAAAGACTGGCCGTAGATCCGAACAATGCCAATATCCTGTTCTGTGGCAGCCGGGCTCAGGGCTTATGGAAAAGTACTAATGCCGGAACCAGCTTTACCCAGGTTACTGCTCTCGGAGTATCTGCTACTCCTTCTCAAAACGGTATTAATTTTATCGTGTTTGATCCGGCCGGAACACCCGGCAGTGCCTCACAAACCTTTTTTGTAGGCGTTTCCAGGAATACAGGCACCGGCCCTAACCTGTACAGAACCACCAACGGAGGAACCAGCTTTACCGCCATTACGGGTGGTCCCAACCTTCTGCCACAGCGTGCTGTACTGGCTTCTGACAAGAACCTGTACATCACCTTTGCCGACAACGACGGTCCCTGGAATATCAATTCCGGACAGCTATGGAAATACAATACACAGAACAATACCTGGACCAACATTACTCCGGCAGGATACACCAACGGTTTCGGCGGGGTCAGCGTAGATCCGGCAAACGCTAACCGGGTCATTGTATCGACCATCAACTCGTATCAGCGACAGTACAACGATGGTTCCAATGATGTATGGGGCGACCGGATACTGCTCAGTACAAACGGGGGGACTAGCTGGAGAGATCTTGTTGGGACAGCAGGAATCACCCTTAATGCCAACGGCTGTACCTGGATATACGGGAAATCCATTCACTGGTCAGGCTCTATTGAATTCAACCCGTTCAACACGAATGAAGCCTGGGTGATTTCGGGCAACGGTGTTTTTTCATGTTCCAACCTCAACGCCACCAATACCACCTGGGTATTCAATTCGATCGGCATCGAGGAAACTGTACCGCTGGATATCGTAAGCATTACCGGAGGACCGCTGGTCTCGGTGATCGGTGATTACGATGGATTCAAACATACCAGTATCACCAGTTTTTCTCCGATCCATGTACCTCAGACCGGCACCACCACCGGCCTTGCCTTCGCAGCCCTGAATCCTGACATACTGGTAAGAGCAGGAGATAACATGTACAGAACCACCAACCAGGGAACGACCTGGACC
>CAYTGJ010000157.1:0-2455 GCA_964437245.1 uncultured Chitinophagaceae bacterium | reverse complement strand
CGGGGTAAAAGGAAAAGTAGCAGTCTCTGCCAACGGAAATAGTTTACTGCATTGTCCGGAAGGGGCTTCCACCACTTACCGTACCACCAACAACGGCACCAACTGGTCTGTGTGCAACGGAGCCAACCGGCAGGACGCTGTACCGGTCGCAGACATGGTCAATAACAATAAATTTTACCTCTACAACGATAATACGGGCTATATGATGGTCAGTACGGACGGTGGAGCCAATTTCACGAACAGTGGCTTTGCAGGCACCGGAGGATCAAGAATCGTACGTACCGTACCGGGAGCAGAAGGACACCTCTGGATCGCCTTGTACACCGGAGGACTCAAACGCTCTGTAAATTCTGGGGCTTCTTTTACAACCCTTTCCAATGTCACGCATTGTACTGCTGTAGGACTTGGAAAAGCAGCCGATGGCAGCAATTATCATACAGTGTATATCTGGGGAACAGTAGGAGGGGTAACCGGTATTTTCCGGTCTGCCGACCAGGGAGTCTCCTGGACCAGGATCAACGACGACGCACATGAATACGGCGGACCAGGCAACGGCCAGTTCGTGATCGGGGATATGAATGAGTATGGACGAGTATACATGAGTACCGTAGGCAGAGGAATTGTTTATGGTGAAATAGTCACCCCGACTCCCATCCAATTACTGTCGTTCACAGCTACTGCCGAAAACGGAGAAGTATTGCTATCCTGGAGTACAGCGTCTGAAATCCGGAACAAGCATTTCATCCTTGAAAAAAGTGCCGACGGGAAAGAGTTTGTTCCTCTCCAGGTCCTTCCCGGAGCTGGCAGTACTTCTTCCTTACAACACTATCGGACCACCGACCCTGACCCGTTCCCGGGCCAAAATTATTATCGTCTCGTTCAGGAAGATTATGACGGACAACGGACCTATTATACAGCCAAAACTCTTACCTTTTCACCGTCCTTTTCCTGGTCGCTCTATCCGAATCCTACGGGGAACCAATGCTATATAAGCATTCCGGAATCGATACAAGGTTTGGAAATCAGGGACGTTGCCGGCCATCTGGTATATCAGCAGAAAGATATAATTCCTCCCGGGGAGATCCCCTTAACTCTTGATCACCTGGCAAAAGGGTGGTACCTTCTCCGGATCTATACCCAAAAAAAATCTCATTTTCAGTATTTTATAAAAGAATAGACAGATAAGCTCCATTTAGAGGTTATCAACATATAAAATATAACTAATTACTTAAATTATATTAATTTATATATTAATATAATTTAAGTAAATCATAAAAACACAATACAAGACCATTTAAACTATATTAAATATATCTAAAATGTGAACAACTGCAAAATGTGAATTACTTCTCTGAAAGTAATATTTTCACTGCTTCTTCCCAGTTATTTAACCTTGGATAATCCTGTATATGTACATTATGCCCGGCAGTAAACAAAAAGGGCTTCCCTTTGAAAGTCGACAGGTTTTTCACATGGTCGTCAATCATGTAATGAGTTCCGATAATACTTTTATCTCCACAAAACACAATGTTTCTCCAATGTATAAAGGGAAAATGCTCGGTAAGCCATTCTTTCTTTTCCGATAACGAAAGCGGAAACTCCATCGCAGCCGAAACAATGTATAGTTCATAGTGTTCCTGAAGTTTCCTCAACGCTTCCTGTGCTCCGGCCATCAAAGGAACTGTCCGGAAAAATCCGGGAGTATGTAAATAACGAAGGATCGCTGTTTTATCAGGCAATGCCTCCAGTTCAGGAATTCCGATGAGCTTACTTTCCGGCACTTTCTCACCCGTTTCTTTTTCATACATGGCAAGATAATGCCTGGCTACATCGGCGATTACATTATCCATGTCAATGGCAATTGATTTTTTCATAGTCTTATAATGATGATACAGAAAGCAGCTTAAAACATTCCGGATCAATTCCGGCTTATTTCAAGATACCAGATCCGGGATTCCAGAGCATGAGACAAGATAAACGGCCTTTCTGCCTCTGTCAATACAAGCAAACTGTATAGCATGACAACAATAAAAAAGGGAACATAATTCGGAAGAGCTGAAAACAGCAGACCAACGTCTAAACTACTATCATAGAAAAACATAGGCAACTCTTTCCTAAGGAGTTAATAAAACAAAAAGGATCTGAAAGAGATCCTTTTTACATTTATCCACTTGTAAATTAACCTGTAAAAAATTAATATTTTCTCCCTTCTATAAATAAGGGCCATTCATAATAAGTATCTTTTTAAGTTTATCCAGATTGACCGAATCCGTAATGTCTACCGAAAATCCCAGGATATTAGGCTTTCCCGTAAGGGGATTGGTAAAAGGAATCTTATGGGTTTTAAAAACAAAAGATTTCCCATTGGGCAGGGTAAAATTCTGGTTCGGCAATTCTACTTGTTCATTTCTTAAAAGCACCTGCTCGTCCGATTTCTGAATAATCTCCATTTCAT
>CAYTGJ010000156.1:0-10407 GCA_964437245.1 uncultured Chitinophagaceae bacterium | reverse complement strand
GCCGAAACCAAAGCCTATCAGCAAATACCGCAAATCCTTTCGTTTGTAAATGAGCAGGGCGAGGATAAAATGAAGCAGGAAATCGAAAGCAATTACAAACAGATAAAATCAGACATCCTTAATATTGTTGTAAGTGAAATGGAGCGCATCAAAAATGACCCGAACTTACAGCATTTGATACAGCAAGCGTAATTTGTTTCAATTTTTTATTGCATAATTGGAGTTGTCTTTAATTTTTATTTTAGCAATTGCTTAAATAATGAAATTTACTATATTTGCACTATGGATAATACTTCGTGCATAAGACAAAAGGCAGACATTAAACAAATTAATCGCTGTAAAGAACGAGTTTTAGAACTACACGGCTCGTTTGACTGTTTGTCTAACGGACTTGAATTGGCAGGAAACAATGTAAGGTTGAAAATTCTGTTTCTTTTTTATGAAGAAAAACGACTTTGTGTTTGTGATTTAAGCGATATTCTTGGTATGACAATTTCAGCAATTTCTCAGCATTTGCGAAAACTCAAAGACCGAAAGCTTATTGAAACCGAAAGAGAGGCACAAACCATTTTTTATTCATTGACCAAAGAGTATGAAAAAATGCTGAAACCATTTTTTAAAATACTTGATGATAACAAAATTTTAGAAACAATATGAAAACGGACAACAAACTAATCGGGACTGGACTTTTGACAGCAATTGCAGCTTCATTGTGTTGCATTACACCTGTGTTGGCTCTAATAGCAGGAACAAGCGGACTTGCTTCAACTTTTTCTTGGCTCGAACCTTTCCGACCATATTTTATCGGTTTAACAATTTTAGTGCTTGGTTTTGCTTGGTATCAAAAGTTGAAACCACAAAAGAAAATTGACTGCAACTGTGAAATAACTGAAAAAACAAATTTTATGAAAACGAAATCATTTTTAGGGATTTTTACCGCTATGGCGGCTTTACTTTTATCATTTCCGCTTTATGCTCAAATCTTTTTTCCAAAGACCGAAAGTAAAACAATTATTACACAAACTTCCAAAATTCAGAAAGTTGAGTTTACAATTAAAGGAATGACTTGTTCAGGTTGTGAACATCACATTAAAACAGAAGTTAGCAAACTAAATGGAATTGTGGAAATTGTGGTTTCTTATGAGAAAGGTAATGCTATTGTCAAGTTTGATAGTAAACAAACAAGTATCACAGAAATAGAAAAAGGTATCAATTCGACAGGATACAAATCACTAAAAAGTAAAATTATATCATAATGGAAATTAAATTACAATCAGTATTAACTTGCCCAAACTGTGGATACAAAAAAGAGGAAACAATGCCAACAGATGCTTGTCAATATTTCTATGAATGTGAAAACTGTAAGACACGCTTAAAACCATTAAAAGGCGATTGTTGTGTGTATTGTAGTTATGGAAGTATTCCCTGTCCACCAATACAACAGGATAAAAAATGTTGCTATTAGAAACCAATTAAGAGAAAAAAATGTTCAGTTTTTTCAAAAAATATTTTCAAAAATTTAAGAAGAATACTTATGCTATCAACAGAAAAAACAGTATCAGAAGTAATTGAAATACTAAGACAAAGAGGTTATACGGAAGACTTTAATCTATTGGAAGAAAACATTTCGTACAAAATAGACGGCGAGAAAGTTAATTTAAGGGACATTGTTATTGATAAAATTTATCGTTTTACTGGGCTTAATGACTTGGAAGATGAGGCTATCTTATATGCGATGAGAAACCAAAAAGATGGAGCAAAAGGTGTTTTCGTAAATGGTTATGGTACATACTCTGACAGTGCAGCAAACAGCATCATTGAGCAAATATCAGTTGACGAAGACGATAATGATGATTGGACGATAGAAAATTAAATCACAATGACTGAATTAGAAAAAATTTTACAGCAAAAAGCTATAAAACCCACCGCTATGCGTTTGTTGGTGGTTGAAAAGTTATTGAAACAACAATATGCAGTAAGTCATAAAGAGCTGGCAGAACAGTTTGAAAAAGCAGATAATATTACTCTCTTCAGAACACTTAAAGTATTCCTGGAACACAAACTTGTCCATACCATTGATGATGGAAGCGGAGTGTTTAAATACGCACTTTGCCAATCAGGATGCAATTGCAATTTATCAGAACTGCACACACATTTTTATTGTACCGACTGCAAACATACTTTTTGCCTTACTGAAACAGAAATTCCGAACATCGAAGTTCCTCAAAACTTTAAATTAGATGGAGCTAATTTAGTTCTTAAGGGGAAATGCGACAAATGTAACAAATAGACTTTTTCAACTTTGCAATTCTATTGCACAATCTATTTATTTATATTTGTAGCTGATGAAACTATTTATATTCATATTCAGTATATATTTTTTGGCATTATCCGTAATGCCGTGTACTGATGCGTGTGGTATAGATACCAGTAATACTTCAAAATCAGAGCTTTCTAATGCAAGCAATGGTCAAACGAAAAACGACGATTTATGCAGTCCTTTTTGTTCTTGTACTACTTGTCATACCGTTGTAAATTTTACGTTTCAAACGTTCAAAATAAACGAGGCAAAGCCAAGTCTTAGCAAGATACAAAAATTCCCACTTCAAAATTTCAATTTCATTTCCAATTATCACAGAAACATTTGGCAGCCGCCAAAGATTAATACTTAATATTTTCAGCAAATGTATTTATTGGTAATGGATGATATATTCATTTACTATTAGATAGGTGTATTATCTAAATTGCACATTTAGCTGTCCTTTCTGTAACTGACAGAAAGTATTTATATCCATTATTATTAATTATTAATCAAATGAATTGTGTTAGACAGTATCATAAAATTTAGCATTAAGAACAAGCTCGTCATTGGAATAATGACATTGTTCCTCATTATTTGGGGAGTGTGGAGTGCCACAAAATTACCCATTGATGCCGTACCCGATATTACAAATAATCAGGTGCAAATAATTACGGTTTGCCCAACATTGGCGGCTCAGGAAGTAGAACAATTAGTAACTTTTCCGATAGAGCAAAGCATTGCTAATATTCCTGATTTAGAAGAAACCAGAAGTATTTCGAGGTTTGGTTTGTCCGTAATTACAGTTGTATTTAAGGAAAAAGTAGACATTTATTTTGCCAGACAGCTTATTAATGAAAAACTAAAAGAAGCAGAAGAAAAAATTCCGGATGGAATAGGAACACCTGAATTGGCTCCGGTCAGTACAGGGCTTGGTCAGATATACGAATATATAATACACCCCAAAAAGGGAAGTGAAAATAAATACAATGCCAAAGACCTTCGTACAATGCAGGACTGGATTGTTGCAAGGCAACTGTATGGTACTCCCGGAATTGCAGAAGTAAATAGTTTTGGCGGTGAGCTAAAGCAATATGAAGTAGCTGTTAATCCAAATCGCTTAAAAGCTATGGATGTAAGTATTACCGATATTTTCAATGCTCTTGAAAGAAATAACCAAAATACTGGAGGAGCATATATTGACAAAAAGCCAAATGCTTATTTTGTTAGAGGAATTGGTTTGGTTACATCATTAGATGATATAAAAAACATTAGTGTAAAAAATAGCCCAGGTACTGTTCCAATTTTTATAAAAGACGTGGCAGATGTACGATTTGGTAATGCTGTAAGATATGGAGCTATGACATACAATGGAGAAGTTGATGCAGTAGGCGGTGTGGTAATGATGTTAAAAGGCGAAAATGCCAATAATGTAATTGAAAAAATAAAAGAAAAACTTCCTACTATACAAAAGTCATTACCTGATGATATTATTATTGAGCCTTATATAGACCGTTCAGTTTTAGTTGACAAGGCAATGAGTACCGTAGAAAAAAACCTGATAGAAGGTGCGTTGATTGTAATCTTTGTATTGGTACTTTTTTTAGGAAATTTTAGAGCCGGATTAATAGTAGCTTCTGCTATTCCCTTAGCAATGCTGTTTGCCTTGGCAATGATGAATGTGTTTGGTGTAAGCGCCAACTTAATGAGTTTGGGAGCCATAGATTTTGGGTTGATTGTAGATGGGGCAGTAATTGTTGTGGAAGCCACATTACATCATTTAGGCTTACGAAAATCTAAACAAAGGCTTACACAAACCGAAATGGATGAGGAAGTTTTTCTGTCTGCTTCCAAAATTCGTAGCAGTGCAGCATTTGGCGAAATCATTATACTAATTGTTTACATTCCTATTCTTACGTTAGTGGGTGTTGAAGGCAAAATGTTCCGTCCGATGGCACAGACTGTAGGTTTTGCCATTTTTGGAGCTTTGATTTTATCCTTAACATATATACCTATGATGTGTGCTTTGTTTTTATCGAAAAAAACTTCGCACAAAGAAAGCTTTTCTGATAGAATGATGAATTGGGTACAAAAAAAATATCAGCCTTTGCTTGAAAAAGCGATTAGCATAAAGTATTGGTTCGTGGGTATCGCCATTGCCATATTTGCGGTTAGTATTTTCTTGTTTAGCCGAATGGGAGGAGAATTTATACCCCAGCTACAAGAAGGAGAATATGCGTTTGAATTTAAAATGCCTATTGAAACCTCATTATCACAAAGTATAGAAACTTCGATGCTTGCTTCGAGAATTGCCAAACAATTTGATGAAGTAAAAATGGTGGTTGGTAGAACTGGAGCTGGGGAAGTACCTACTGACCCAATGCCTCCAAGTGCAACAGATTTAATAATTATTCTTAAGCCAGAAAGTGAATGGAAATCCGGAAGGACATACGATGAATTAGGAGATGCAATAGAAGAAAAAATAGCTGTAATACCTGGCGTAATTGTCGAAAAAAGCCAACCCATTCAAATGCGTTTTAATGAACTGATGACAGGGATAAAACAAGATGTTGCAATTAAGATTTTCGGAGAAAATTTAGATACGCTTGCTCTGAATGCAGATAAGGTTAGCAAAGTTATACAAACAGTGAAAGGGGTTACAGTCCCTCAAGTAGAGCTGGTAAGCGGATTACCGCAAATCAATATTGAATATGACCGTACTCGTTTAGCCAATTATGGAGTAAATGTAGAAGATGTAAATAACGTTGTAAGTACTGCTTTTGCAGGAAAAAGTGCTGGTGTAGTTTTTGAGAATGAAAGGAGATTTGATTTAGTTGTGCGTTTAGATAGTACCTATAGAGGTAGTATTGAAGATGTAAACAATATGATGATACCAACCAGTACGGGTAGTCAAATTCCTCTATCACAAGTGGCTACAATTGACTATAAATTAGGACCGGCGCAGATAAGCCGTGAAGCGGGAAAACGAAGAATTGTAATTGGTTTTAATGTAGCAGACAGAGATGTACAAAGTGTAGTAGAAGAAATTCAAAAAAAATTGAACAATCAAGTAAAACTACCATCGGGATACTATTTCACTTATGGTGGACAGTTTGAAAACTTACAGGAAGCCAGTAATAGATTATTGATAGCTGTTCCTATTTCCTTACTATTGATATTTGTACTGCTTTATTTTACTTTTAGCTCCTTTAAACAAGCAGGACTAATTTTTACCGCTATCCCAATGAGTGCAATTGGGGGTATCTTAGCTCTACTACTTAGGGGAATGCCATTTAGCATCAGCGCAGGTATTGGATTTATTGCTTTGTTTGGTGTTGCAGTTCTCAACGGAATTGTACTGATAGGTATTTTCAATCAATTAGAAAAAGAAGGGGAAAAAGATGTATTGAAACGGGTAATCGAAGGAACTAAAATCCGTTTGCGACCAGTTTTGATGACTGCAACAGTAGCCAGTTTAGGATTTCTGCCAATGGCTTTGAGCAGTAGCGCAGGTGCAGAGGTACAAAAACCATTGGCTACAGTTGTTATCGGTGGTTTGGTAACTGCCACATTCCTTACCCTATTCGTACTGCCTTTATTGTATATCATCTTCAATTCAAAAATTAATTTAAAAAGAAAACTTAAAGTGAAACCCATTGCGACTATCGTTGTGTTACTGCTATCATTGGTAGGTTTTACAGCAAACGCACAAACGAAAGATTTATCCAGTGTTGATGAAGCAATAAACATTGCGTTGAAAAATAATCAAACCATAAAGGCTTCAGATTTAGAAATTGATGCAAGTAAAGCCTTGAAAAAAACTGCCGGAGAATTACCAAAATTAGGTTTTAATGCACAATTGGGGCAGTACAACAGTACAAAATTCGACCAGTCATTTGAAGTGGCGCAAACTATTCCTTTTCCTACTTTATTCGGAGCAAAAAAGCAATTGATTAATGCAGAAATAAAAGCGAAAGAATTACAGAAAAATCTTACCGTAATAGAGCTAAAAACGCAAGTCAGAACTAATTATTATCAAATCCTGTATTTGCAACATAACCAAAAACAATTACAACAGTTAGATAGTCTGTACAGCGATTTTATAAAAATAGCACAGCTTCGTTATAAAACTGGTGATACAAAAAAAGTGGACATTAGTACGGCAGAAGCTAAGAAAGGGGAAATTAATTTATTGTTAAAACAGAATAAAGTGTTTTTAAATAATGCTGTTGCCAGTCTGAAAACTTTGATGAATACAAGAGAGGATTTTCTCATTGTAGAAAATGGAATTTTTCAACCATTACAAATCAGCAATTTATTGGATAATGATGTAGTTGCAAGTCATCCCGCCATTCAATCCTTATATCAGGATGCTGTTATTGCAGAACAGACCAAAAAGGTAGAACGTTCGCAAGGTTTACCTGATTTTACAATTGGTTTTACAAATCAATCTTTAATAGGTTTTCATACTGTAAATGGCGCAGAAAAATATTTTAATTCTGGTAAACGTTTCAATTCTGTAAATATTGGCATTGCAATTCCTATCACTTATGGTGCTACCAAAGCAAGGATAAAATCTTTGGACTTCAGAAAACAGGCTTCCGAAGCCAATGCTCAGCAGCAGCAAAGAGCATTAACAACACAATTACAAAATGCTTTGCAACAATACCAACAAGATATGCAACAGTTTAATTATTTTCAGCAAGAAGCATTGCCTAATGCCAAAGAAATAGTATCAGCAGCACAATTAGGTTATAAGACTGGAGAAATCAGCTATGTGGAATATCTTTTTGCATTGCAAACCGCAACCGATATTCAATTAAATTATCTGAAAAGTATTCAGCAGGTAAACCAGTCCGTAATCAGTATTTATTCTCTCATTAATCAATAAGTAAAAAATGAAATTCAATATAAATAAAATCACGTTTGTAACAGTGATAACTGTTGTAATACTTGCTTTTTCCGCTTGCAATAATCATAAAGATGGGGATGGGCAAAACCAGGAGGCAAAAGAAATTCAAAAAGAAGAAGCCCACGAAGAAGTACCAACCATTGCTACACTTTCAGAGGAACAGTTAAAGATAGTTGGAATAAAAATAGGCACAATAGAACACAGGGAGCTATCTGCAACCATAAAAGCAAATGGAAATCTGAATGTTCCCAATAACAACAAAGCCAATGCCACCTCTTTATATGGTGGTGTGATAAGAACGTTGAAAGTTCAAATTGGGGATTACGTAAGAAAGGGTGAAATAATAGCAACGATTGCCAATCCGCAGTTTATACAATTACAGGAAGAATATTTGAGTATAGTAAGTAGAATAACTTTTGCAGAGCAAGAGCTATCAAGACAAAAAGAGTTATACGAGGGAAATGCTGGCGCAAAGAAAAATTTACAAAGTGCAACAGCCGAATTGAACAGCCTTCGTACTCGAAAAGCGTCTTTACATCAACAATTACAATTAATGGGCATCAATCCCAGTACCCTATCAAACAGTAATTTGAAATCTGCGCTAACGGTAAATAGTCCTTTAAATGGTACAGTGAGTAATGTTTTCGCTAAAATTGGAAGTTATGTAGATGTTTCTTCTCCAGTAATTGAAGTTGTAGATAACAGCTCATTGCATTTGGATTTACAAGTTTTTGAAAAAGATTTACCACAAATAAAAATCGGGCAAACTATTCATTTTCGATTGACAAATAATCCAGCCACTGAATATGAGGCTACGGTTTTCAATATCGGTTCATCTTTTCAAAATGAGAGTAAAACTATTGCTGTACGTTGCCGCATAAAAGGTAATAAAAATGGGTTAATTGATGGAATGAATATAACAGGAATTGTAAGCTTAAGCAATGTGACCACACCTGCTGTTCCCAATGATGCCATCGTAAATACTGATGGTAAATATTTTATTTTCGTACAAACCGACAAAAAAGCAGAAGAACATCACGAAGAAGAAAAAGAAGAAGGAAGCCATAAAGAAGGTGAGGAAACTGAACATAAGGAAGATACAAGCAATATAAATTTTGAAAAAGTAGAAGTATTGAAAGGGGTATCTGATATGGGGTATACCGCAATAACTTTTGTCAAGCAAATTCCTGTCAATGCCAAAATCGTTGTAAAAGGAGCATTTTTTGTAAACGCAAAATTATCTAATGCTGGAGAAGACGAAGATTAACCAATAATAACTAAGCAATGATAAATACAGATAAAAATCACAACCATATTTATGATGCACACGGCAAGCAACTCTGCTGCACGGAGGAAAGCAAAAACGATGCCCAAACAAATACAGGGCAGAGTACTGATAATGTTTGTTGCTCAACGGATGAAAAAGTCAATCAAAAGAGTAATGAACGAAGTGAAGCTGTTGATAAAAATAGTGTTATAAAAATGTTTTTACCAGGAATTATTTCTTTGGTACTATTGCTAATTGCTATTTACTTAGACAATGCCTTGAAACCTGAATGGTTTCAAGGTTGGATAAGAACTGTTTGGTATATAATAGCGTATGCACCAGTCGGATTTCCTGTAATTAAAGAAGCTTTTGAAAGTATTGGCAAAGGCGATGTTTTTTCAGAATTTTTGCTAATGAGTATTGCCACTATTGGAGCCTTTGCCATTGGTGAATACCCAGAGGGTGTCGCTGTAATGCTGTTTTATGCTGTCGGCGAAGTCTTTCAGTCATTAGCAGTTAAAAGAGCGAAAGCAAATATCAAGAGCTTGCTTGACCAACGCCCCGATGAAGTAACTATTCTAAAAGAAAATCAACCGAAAACAGTAAAGGCGGAAACAGTAACCATTGGTGACATCATACAATTAAAGCCCGGCGAAAAATTAGGATTAGATGGAACATTATTATCCGAAACTGCATCATTCAACACAGCAGCTTTAACAGGCGAAAGCAAGCCCGACACCAAAGCAAAAGATGATACGGTATTAGCAGGAATGATAAACCTAAATACCGTTGCACAAGTAAAAGTAACAACTGCATATACTGATAGCAAGCTGAGTAAAATTTTAGAATTGGTGCAAAATGCTACTGCTCAAAAAGCACCGACAGAATTATTCATTAGAAAGTTTGCAAAAATATACACACCGATAGTTGTACTGTTAGCTATTCTAATTACAGCATTGCCCTACTTCTTTGTAGAAAATTATGTGTTCAGCCAATGGTTGTACCGTGCTTTGGTATTCCTTGTTATCTCTTGCCCTTGTGCATTGGTAATAAGTATTCCTTTAGGCTACTTTGGCGGAATTGGGGCTGCGAGTAAAAATGGAATATTGGTTAAGGGAAGCAACTTTTTGGATGTTCTTGCCAGCATACAAAATGTAGTAATGGATAAGACAGGTACAATGACGGAGGGCGTATTTAAAGTTCAGGAAGTTGTATTTGACAAAACATTTAATGAGAAAGAGATTTTAGAAATGGTCAATGTTTTGGAAAGCCACAGTAGCCACCCCATAGCAACTGCTATTCAGGAATATGCAGGCGATGTAAACCACAATATCAAATTAGATAACGTAGAAGAAATTGCAGGACACGGACTAAAGGCTAATGTAAATGGGAAAGAATTATTAGTAGGGAATTTTAAGCTGATGGATAAATTTTCTATTACTTATGACATAGACCCGAACAGCATTGTTTACACGATAATTGCAGTGGCTTATGATAGAAAATTTGTTGGTTACATTACCATTGCGGACAACGTAAAAGAAGACGCACAGGAAACCATAAATCTATTGCATAAGCTCAATGTTAAAACTACTATGCTTAGTGGAGATAAAAGTACAGTTGTAAAGTATGTAGCGGAACAGTTGGGTATAGATAATGCTTTTGGAGATTTATTGCCTGAAGATAAAGTAAACAGAGTTAAAGAAATTAAAGCCAACGGCGGAAGCGTTGCTTTTGTAGGCGACGGTGTAAACGATGCACCTGTTGTGGCTTTGAGCGATGCGGGTATTGCAATGGGCGGTTTGGGAAGCGATGCGACCATTGAAACGGCAGATGTGGTAATACAAGACGACAAACCGAGTAAAATACCTATGGCAATCAATATAGGCAAGCAAACAAAGAAAATCGTTTGGCAAAACATCACGTTGGCAT
>CAYTGJ010000155.1:0-10515 GCA_964437245.1 uncultured Chitinophagaceae bacterium | reverse complement strand
ACAGGAGGGCAGCAATGCCGGCAGATCCCCGGAAGTAAATACGGCTATTTTAATGTGAACGATGCTGCCGTTGGTTCTGCCGAGAACAATCTTATTTTTAAGATTACCTACTACGACGAAGGAACAGACGATCTCGCTTTCCAGTACAACGCTACAGGAGGGATAAATTATAAACACATAGGGATCAGGAAAACGGCAACCAATGCCTGGATCACGGCGACCATAGCTTTGACAGATGCTTCGATGCGGAATGCACAGAACAACGCAGCCGATTTCCGTATAGGGACCACTACCGGATATAACAATTACATAAGAGAAATCACCATCACGATCGGTACGCTGGATCCTTCCGCAGAACCTGTGCCGGTGACCTCCGGGAGTACTTATTCAGAATTTATAGGAAAAGCGGTGACAGGCTATCAGGTATGGTTCAATACGGGAACTCCCTCTTCCGGTTGGTTTCACTGGTCAGGAGGAGCCCAGCCTTCTGTGGGACATCTGAACTTTGAAGTTTATCCGGATGTAACGGAATACGACGAGGCCGATCTGACACAGACCGGATTTTCCAATCTTGGAAATGGTGCTCCTTCCAAACTCTTTCATTCTTCCAATACCAATGTGATCAATAAACACTTTGATTGGATACAGACCGCAGGGATTGACGGAGTAGCGCTCCAACGGTTTATTAATGGAATAGGACCGGTGATCAACAACTCGCCTGCCGCTTCCCCTCTCAAAGTAAAAGCAGCGGCAGAAGCTACAAACAAACTTTTCTACATCTGCTACGATATTTCCTCTACCGGATTGGAAGCTACCTGGGACGACATTATAAAATTTGACTGGGTGTATAATATTGAGCAAACGTATGCACTCACTTCTTCTCCTGCTTATGCCACGGTCAACAATAAGCCGGTAGTACAGATCTGGGGAACGGGTTTTGACGGAGGAGGACATCCCGGTACGGAACAGGAGACAATCGACCTGATTAATTTCCTGAAAGCCCGTGGCTGTTATGTCATCGGAGGAGTACCTACCCATTGGAGAACCGGGACCGGCGATTCCAAACCGGATTTTATGAATGCTTATAAAACCTACGATATGATCTCTCCCTGGGCTGTCGGACGTTTTGGAGATCTTGCCGGAGCCAATAATTTTAAGAACAACCAGTTGATCCCAGATAAAGCCTTGACCGATCTGGAAGGGATAGATTATATGCCGGTGTTGTTCCCGGGCTTCTCATGGTCGCAGTGGGAAGGCGGTCTGCCCAATGCAATGCCACGCCTGGCAGGAGAATTTATATGGAGGCAGGCATTCAACATCAAAGATATTGGAGTCTCAAACATGTATTTTGCCATGCTGGACGAGTACGACGAAGGTACTGCCCTGATGAAAATGGCCACCGATTATAGTATGCTCCCCACCGATCAGTATTTTGTGACTACCAGTGCAGATGGCATCTGGACCTCTTCTGATTTTTATCTGCGGGTGGCGGGGGCTGCTACGGAAATGTTAAAAGGAACCAGGCCGGTGGAGGCTCAGGTCCCTGTTCCTTATTCGGAGGGCCCAGTGTATTATCGTAACAGTTTCGAACAACGTCTCACCTATTATGAACAAACCTCCGGATACTTTAAGGTAGATCCCTGTTTCTACAACGAAGAAACTGTTTCAGGAACAAATATAGGCGGACCGTCGGTAGCCATGGAAAACAACGGAGCGTTGGCACATACAGGGCTTTTCTTCACCCGTATCACAGGCAGCCCTTCATCTGCTTCCGAAGCCAGTTATTACTACAAGGTTTCCGAAACCAAGATTACGGTGAAGCAGGACATGCAGTTGAGTTTCTGGAAATATTCGGAAAATACTTTAGGGCAATACACCTCGGTAGATTTGCTTTTCCAGTCAGGCAAACGCCTGAGTACACTGGTGACGTATACCGATCAGAATGGTTCTCCCATGACCCCTTCCGTGGCGAGAGGAGCAGTTGGAAGCTGGGAGCAGTATACCTGCCAGATCGGAACAGGCGAGCTGGTGGGGGATGTCCTGACTGGTATTTTGATCGGCTATGAGCATCCTGCCGCTGCCGGATTTTTCACAGCCTATTTTGACGATATCCTGATCGAAGATGCCCTGGCGATATTGCCGGTTCAGTCTCCGTATCTGGGGATACCCTGGCCAATTCCGGGAAAGATCGAAGCAGAATATTACGACAATGGAGGAGAAGGAATTGCCTATCACGATTTTGAGGCCACAAACAGATTCAATGAATTCCGTACCTCAGAAGGAGTCGATGTGGAAACCACAGGAGATACCGGAGGCGGGTACAATGTAGGATGGATCGAAGAAGAGGAGTGGCTGGAATACACGGTCTATGTACAGGAGACAGGGGTGTATACCCTGGAAGCCCGTGTTGCTTCCGGAAATGCAGGCACCAGAGCCCTGCATGTGGAAATGGATGGCCAGGACATTTCCGGACCGGTTAGCTTTGAGCAAACCGGAGGCTGGCAGGAGTATGAAACAGTAAGTGTTACCACTCTGGTTCTCACAGAAGGAGAGCAGATCATGAGGATCGTAATGGATGCGGGTGGGTTTAACCTCAATTATGTAAATTTTGAATTGTCGATCCCGTTGACTCTCCAACAACAGAAGGCTGAAAACAAAAGAAAGGAATCTTTGCTGAATGACAAAGGAATTGTAGTGTATCCAAATCCGGCAGATCCGGGAGAATGCGTCAGGATTCGTTTCTTAAACAAAGAGACCGGAAATTATCAGATCCATTTGTACAATTCCCTAGGACAATCCATCCTGAGCCAGGCCATCCGGGTAGAAGGAAAAATAGAAGAACAGCTCATACAACTTCCGGAAATGCTGCCTCAGGGATATTATCAGTGGGAGATCATTCATTCTTCGGGAGATCGTATACTTCAGGGAATGCTATTGAAATAGAAGTCACTCTCCCTTCGAAAAAAATAAAAGAGGAAAAATCCTGAAAATGAAGAAAAATGATAGTGTCTTATATACAAGATAGAATTTTAAAAAGCAGATCCGTCTTCCCTCTATGATAAACCGGATCATTACAGTATTTTTAAAGAAGCCTATACAGCCTGTCATAAGTCTTTAATTTCCTGAAATTGGGGACACCGGACTTCGGACGGGGAAATATTTTATAATTTTTTTATAACTTGTCGGTTCTATTATAAAAAGTCGATAAGAAGGACATATTTCTTATATTCTCTTCTAGTTAGTTTCCAATACCAGATTATATTGTTTTCTACAGGATATAGAACTTTTACTCGAAGTTCGTACCTTAGAGGCAAGAAACTAAACAGAGGAAGAGATGTGTTCAGACCGTCTACTGTAAATTTAGTTTATGAAATATCTGTATATACTGATTCTCTGTTTCCCTTTTTTCGTTTCTCCCGCCCAGGCAAGTGATCCGGACGATAGTATTTTTGTGAAGCTGGATAGAATGCTGGAGCAAAAGGAAGAATTGATCAAGAAAAAATGGCATCGTATCAATGCCCTGAATCAGCAGTTGAAAGACAGCGAACAGAAGAAAGAACTCCTTTTCCAGTATCAGATCTGTACAGGCTTGTTTGAAGAATACAAATCCTTTCAGTACGATTCTGCATTCAAATATACGAACCGCTTGCTGATGCTGGCATTTGCACTCAATGACAAGGCCAAGATCAACAATGCCAAAGTCAATGTGAGCTTTGTGCTACTATCCTCAGGAATGTTTAAGGAAGCATTGGATACACTTACGACCATCGATTCGCTGGCCCTTCCGGTATTGGAGCGCGTGAATTTCTATAAAGTATTTGCCCGTACCTATTTTGACCTTTCCGATTTTTCACAGGACCAGCATTACAACCAGGTCTACAATGCGATCGGAAATCGTTATCTTATGCGTGCATTGCTTCTTTCAGAAGAAGGCTCGGCAGAACGTCTTTTTCTGGAAGGCTGGGAATACATGCGGGAAAGGGATATCGAAAAATCCATTCGTACTTTTCAGAAATTATTTCACGATTACCAGCTTACAGAACATCAGTATGCAATTGTGACGTCCAGCCTGAGTTTCATGTACCGCCTGGCCAACGATCAGACCAAGACCAAGGAATACCTGGCCGAAGCAGCCATGTCAGATATCCGGGCTTCTGTATGCGAAACAGTAGCCCTGCGCGATCTGGCGGAAATTCTGTACAAGGAAGACAAATACGAGCGGGCGTATCATTATATCAAAATCGCTCTGGACGATGCCTATTTTTACGGAGCGAAATTCCGGAAAGTACAGATCGCCCATATCCTGCCCATTATAGAGTCTGCCTACATGAATGAAGTCGAAGGAAAGAGGAAGAACCTTGTCATCTATTCTTCCATCGCCACTTTTATTTCCCTGATGATCCTGATCCTGGCATTCATTATTTACCGCCAGAACCGGAAACTGAAGCAGGCAAAGAAAAGATTGATCGAGTCCCATGCACATTTGCAGGAATTAAACAGCAAGCTGTTGATCGCAAATGAAATAAAAGAAGAATACATCGGACACTTTTTTAAGACTATTTCCGAATACATTGATAAGATCGACCGCTTCAAAACTTCGGTCGACCGGAAGATCTCTCAGAAAAAAACAGAGCAGATCCGCGATATTGTGAATCAGATCAATCTTAAAGCAGAACGGGATGAATTGTACGGAAGCTTTGACCGGATCTTCCTTAAAATATTCCCGGATTTTGTGACGAAGTTCAATGCCTTTTTCAACCCCGAAGATCATTACGTCATAGGAGAAAATGCCCCTTTGCCTCCGGAGCTGAGAATCTTTGCCCTGATACGTTTGGGGATCACCGACAATGAAAAAATAGCAAGGTTCTTAGGATACTCTGTCAATACGATCTATACCTATAAAACCCGTTTGAAAAACAAAGCCATCATTCCCAATGAGAAGCTTGAACATAGCGTGATGGAGATCAAGGCACACTAAAACCCATCTCAAAAATCAGGAGACCAGATACTGGTACTCATATGCGCTGGAGTTGCCGGTGCAATGTTTTCTATGAAAATTTTATCCGGTATCTGGATTCTTATATCTATGGTTGAGATAACTTCTGGTTACTCCATATGTACCCGATGTTATAATCTTTTCTGCCCTTCGCGGAGACTCAGGCTGTCTACGACACGCTCATAGATCTTATCCATCAGCGGTGGGTGTCTGCTGTAAAATTTAAAACTATTCCGGTAGGTACTGTCGGCAATCTGATGCTTTTGAAAAAGCTCTTTTTCATATCGGTTGAACAAAGGGCCTGCACTGTCCCGGGGAAGATTCTGTTGGGAAAAATATCCTTCCAGCAACTGGAGGTCGATCAGCACTTCCACCATTTTATCCGGTGTAAGAACCTCTTCAGGTATTTCGCCTGTTTTTTGTCCGCAGGAGACAAGTATGAAACTAAGAAAAGTAATAAATAAATAGTTTTTCATGTCTGAAAATTACCCATTTTGTAGTAATTTTAAAATGACTCAGAAAAAGAAATACAAATGAAGCTGGATATTTTAGTATTGGCAGCCCACCCGGATGATGCAGAACTTGCCTGTTCGGGTACGATCATGGCACATATAGCCATGGGAAAAAAGGTAGGAGTGGTAGACCTGACGAGAGGAGAGCTGGGAACCAGGGGAACGCCTGAAATACGGGCCGAAGAAGCAGCCGCAGGAGCGAAGATCATGGGGCTGGCGGTGAGAGAAAACCTCGGACTACCCGATGGTTTTTTTCAAAACGATGAGAAAAGCCTGTTGGCCATCATAAAAGCAATAAGAACCTATCAGCCGGAGATCGTGTTGGCCAATGCCGTTTATGACCGTCATCCGGATCATACCATGGGAGGAGCCGTGGCTACCAGGGCTTGCTTTCTGGCAGGGCTCCGGAAAATAGAGACCGGACAGGAGGCATGGCGCCCTAAAAATGTTTACCACTACATTCAGGACAGGCTGCTTCAGCCCGATTTTGTAATGGACATCACTCCTTATTGGGAAAGAAAGCTGGAATCCATAAAAGCATACAAAACACAGTTTTTTGATCCGAAGAGTAACGAACCTGTGACCTATATTTCTACCCCTGAGTTTATCCGGTACGTGGAAGCGCGAGCCATAGAGTTTGGACATGCCATCGGAGTAAAATACGGAGAAGGATTTACCAGGGAAAAACAACTGGGCGTCACAAACCTCTTCGACCTGATCTAGGCAGGAAGCCTTCTGTTTATAAACGCGCAGCCTTTGACTATACTATTATCCGGCATCCTGGATCTGGTATCCTGGATCCACTGTTTTTATGATAACTACTAATACCCTCCTTTATATTTCCGGATAAACCATTCGGTGGAAGCCAGGGCTATAAAAAGAAAAAACAGCCAGGGGATACTAATCAGTTCTACCAACTCTTCATTCGTATGCAGAATATTTTTAGGGTTGGATTCAAGAACGATCTCCGCCAGAGACTCCATATTCCCAGGCTTTACGAAAGTGCCGTTGCTTTTGGCAGAAAGCTGCCGGAGCAGTTCATGATCAGCGGTAGTGGTAAGAGCTTCCAGCAATAGTTCTTTAATCGTAAAGCGCCCTTCCGAACGTTCGGTCTTTCCGCCCCATTCGGTAGTGGCAGTGTATTTATAGATTCCCTGAGGAAGTCCTTTCACTTCAAAGCGGGGATTATGCTCTCCGTTGGCAAACGAGTAAGAGGTAGATTTCCCTGTTTCGTCCGTGATCTTCAGCTCGATTTTCTGACCATATATTTTTTCGAAAAGATCATTGTAGAGCTCTGTTTCAAAAAGCACAGGATCCGATACCAGGAAATCATTGGAAACGGGATAGACACGGAATTTTCTTTTATCTTCTTTGGCAGAAAGATATTGTACCAGGTTCCCGATAAATTTATCAAACACCTGGTTGTCCTGTGTCTCCATGTATTCATGCTGGCGCCATTGCCAAAGCCCTTCCCCGGCGATCACGGCCTGCTTACGGTCACTGCCTGCTACCAGAAGAGGTCTGGAACTGATGGTGTTTCCGATCTTCTGGTACATCAGTACATCGGCACTTTCTTTCAGGCTATACTCCCCGTAGGCCACCGTAAGAGGAGGATAATTGTTGATCACCGCCTGGTCTTCCGGTTCTGTAATAAACCGGTCAAAGCTGCTGTTGAACGCAGGCGTCACAAGGTCTTTTTGTCCCTGGCGGGATCCGATGTTCAGGACTTTGTTATACGTATTGAACATTGTCAGATTGGTCTGGGTGCCAGCGATGAAAAGAAGAGACTGATCTTCCTTCAGGTATTTATCAAGAATGTTTTTGGCTGTTCCCGTATAATCCGGAAGCTGATGCAGGATGACCAGGTCGTACTTGTCCTCTTTATACTCCGTAATCCCTGGAATATAAAGCCGGAACTCATAGTTTTCTTTTTTCTCAATGGCCGAACGGATGGCTTTGATATCCGGATGGGGCGAAGGAGCGATCATCAGGATCTTTTCCTTGTTTTCGATGATGTCGATATAGGCATGGGCCATGTTGTTCCGTAAGGTAAATTCACCCTGCAAAGGTTTTATTTCGACCACATAGTGCTGCATGCCCGTTTCTGGGGAAGAAGTATAGAACTCTACTTTATTGATCTCGCTGTCGGAGCGGAATGTGACCGTTTTGGAGTCAAGGATACGATTTCCCTGCTTCAGCAAGACCTGAGAAGTTTGATTCTGAAAGCCTTTGTTATGGATCTCAGCAATGATCGGGAACTGATTGTTTTTATAAGAAAGCTTGTTGTAAGAAAGCGTTTTCAGGTTCAGGTCTGCTTTCGCTACAGTATCGCCTATTCCTACAGTATGGATTGGAAAGCTGTAGGGAGTATAGGTAGGAGAGTACCCCTGGTTATAGATTCCATCGGAGATCAGGACCACTCCTGCCAGGTTCCGGTTTTCATAGTTGGATTGGATATCGTTTAGCAGCCCGCTTAAATTGGAGGAAGCGTGATCGAATTTCACCTTGTTCAGTTCGTCTGCTCCAAAGCTGTTGTCCAGCGATTGAAAATCGACCTGGATGGAAGCATTCTGTAATTTGTCATGAAAAGAAGCCAGCGTGTTTCTTAAAGCATTAAGCCTGGAAGAATCTTCGGTAAGAGCAATGGATTGTGAGTTGTCCAGAGCTACCACGATGGTAGGAGGCTCTGTGTAGTTTTGAAAATATTTGATCAGCGGGCCTAACAGTAATAAGGAAAGAAGTGTAACCAGAAGAAAGCGAAGTCCGGCCAGAAGGTAATTCGTATTCTTATTCCAGGGAGATTTTTTTTGATACAACAAATAAGCATAGCCCAAACCTGCGAGAAGACAGAGAATAACGAACCATGGAGAATATTGGGTCAGTATCTTAAAATTATTCATTGAGCAAAAATGGTTTTGTCATAAAAGTTTACCGTTTTAACAGACTGTTGCTATTAAAACGGTAAACAACTGAGGGGATTACTAGGTAAGCATTCCTCCGCATACCTGCAGCACTTGTCCGGAAATGTAGGTAGACAGGTCCGAAGCAAGGAATACCACCGCATCGGCTACTTCCTCCGCTTTTCCTGCTCTTCTGAGCGGAATTCCTTTTTCCCACTCTTCTTTTACCTTGGGATCCAGCACTGCTGTCATTTCAGTTTCGATAAAACCGGGTGCAATGGCGTTGCAACGGATGTTTCTCGAACCAAGTTCCTGCGCCACTGATTTGGTAAACCCGATCATTCCCGCTTTGGATGCAGCATAGTTTGCCTGTCCGGCATTTCCGCTTACCCCTACTACGGACGTAATATTAATGATAGAACCTTTTTTCTCTTTCATCAAGGGCTTAATGGCGGCTTTGGTCAGGTTAAAAGCAGATTTCAGGTTTACACGGATTACTTCATCCCACTGTTCTTCACTCATTCTCATTAACAGACCGTCTTTGGTGATCCCTGCATTGTTGACCAGCGCATCGATCTTTCCAAACTCTGCTACCACCGTATTGATCAGTTCTTCTGCTGCAGCATAACCCGAAGCATCCGAACGGTATCCTTTTGCTTTTATGCCGAAAGCCTGTAGTTCTCCTTCCAGTGCCTGTCCTTTTTCTACACTGGACAAATACGGGAAAGCAACATTAGCTCCTTCCTGGGCACATCTCAGAGCGATCGCCCGGCCGATGCCTTTGGATGCACCTGTTACCAATACATTTTTTCCTTTTAATAAAGTCATAATAGGTTAACTGTTTTTTTATTTAAAAATTTCAAACCTGTAAAGATATAAAATTAGAGTATAGTTCTATGAAGGCTGGCATGGATAGATTAAGGAAATAAGTATCCGGAAGCATTCCAGGGACCGTATTGAGGGGAATTCTTTACATTTTACAAAGATGAAAATGTTTTTGTTTTGTTTAATTAAATGTATGTCAGGTTATTATTTTTGTTTTTTTGTTTTATTTTAGATTGATCTAAAAATATATTTTTGTATATTTAAATTAAGATTATAGATTTGTGAAATAAAATATTAAATAACCTTAATTTGTGGTGAACAGATGTATAAAATAATAGGGGTGGCATTTTTTATGTTACTGGGTTGGAAGGCCTATCCGCAAACAGGAAGTATAGCAGGGAAAGTTATTTGTAAAACCATTCCGGTAGAATATGCTCTCGTACAGTTAAAAGGTACTGCCATCGGAGTACAGACGGATGAAAAAGGGGGCTTTCGTTTGCGTGAAGTTCCGGTTGGAAATTATACGCTGGAAATAAGCTCGTTGGAGCATGATAAATTTTCCAGGAAAATAACCGTTACGGAAAATAAAGAGTTGAGGATCAATGCAGAGCTGAACGAGTCGGTCAAAGCCGTAGATGAAATTGTGGTCACCGGTACGATGAAAGAGACGAGCAAGCTCAACAGCCCGATCCCGGTGGAAGTATATACCCCTCAGTTTTTTAAGAAACAACCTTCCCCTACCATATTCGAATCGCTTTCGATGGTAAATGGAGTGCAGCCGCAGCTCAACTGCAGTGTCTGCAATACAGGCGATATTCATATCAACGGAATGGAAGGACCTTATACCATGGTATTGATAGACGGAATGCCGATCGTGAGTTCACTCTCGACGGTTTACGGACTGAGTGGTATTCCCAATAGTCTTGTAAGGAGGATTGAAGTGGTAAAAGGGCCGGCCGCGACCGTATACGGTTCGGAAGCAGTAGGAGGACTGATCAATATTATCACCAAAGAACCTTCTTCTGCTCCGATGCTTCACGTAGACCTGATGAGCACTACCTACCAGGATCTCAATGCGGATGTGTCCGGCAAAGCAAAGATCCGGAAAGCAACGACGTTGTTTGGCGCCAATTATTATAATTTCAATAAACGCTGGGATCTCAACAAGGATAATTTTACGGATGTCACGCTGCAAAACAGGATTTCGCTCTTCAATAAGTGGAGCTTCGAACGAAAGCACGCAAGGCAAGCCACCCTTGCGGTCCGCTACGTGTACGAAGAC
>CAYTGJ010000154.1:0-10710 GCA_964437245.1 uncultured Chitinophagaceae bacterium | reverse complement strand
TGAAGGGAGGATACGCGGCTTTGTAAAGCCCGAGCCTCTCCTTCAGATCATAGATGTTTTTGAAGCCTGATTTCTTTAGTTTTTTGGTAGCCAGCGGACTTCGGTGTGCGGTCTGGCAGTACAGAAAAACAGTTTTGTTCCGGTCCAGTTTCCGGATGCGTTTGGAAAAATTTCCACTCAGGTAGCTGATGTTGATCGCACCTTCCAGGTGTGCTTTGTTGTATTCTCCTTCGGTGCGTACATCGATCAGAATACAGTCGCCACATGCCTTCAGTTTTTCGAGGTATTCTGTTTTGGGTAACTGGGTTACTGTATCAGAGGAATATATTTTTTTATTATTGCATGAATACAACAGAATGGGAAGAATGAACAAGCTCCATGTCATTCGTTGTTTCATAGATCAGGTGAATGGGTTACTGAATGTAGTTTAGAAATTCATTTTTTACCTGATCGTCCAGAAATTTTCCGGAGTAATGCGATGTCACAGTAGAGCTGTTTACATCTTTCACCCCTCTGGAAGAAACGCACAGATGGGTAGCGTCCATAAGGATGGCGATGTCTTCGGTCTGAAGGGCTTCTTTCAGATCGTTGGCGATCTGCACGGTCATTCGTTCCTGTACCTGGGGTCTTTTGGAATAGTATTGTACAATGCGGTTCAGTTTGGAAAGGCCGATCACTTTTCCGGAGGAGATATATGCTACGTGTGCTTTCCCGATGATCGGTACAAAATGATGTTCGCAGTATGAGTAGAACGTGATGTTTTTTTCGACCAGCATCTGGTCATATTTATATTTGTTTTCAAAAAGACGGACTTTCGGTTTGTTTTCCGGGTTGAGTCCGCTGAAAATTTCTTTGATGTACATTTTGGCAACGCGTTCCGGAGTCCCTTTCAGGCTGTCGTCGGTAAGGTCAAGCCCCATGATGAGCATGATTTCCCGGAAGTGTTTTTTGATCAGTTCTATTTTGGTAGAATCGTCCAGGTCAAAAGCGTCTTCTCTCAGAGGAGTGTCGAAAGAGGTTCCGATATGTTCTTCGCCGATCTCGTCTATAGAATTTTTAGGCGGGGTATTCAACGAAGTTTCTTTCTGTTTCATATAAAGTAATTTTTAAATCGTATTTAGGATCAATTTTTTCTCTTAGAATATTCCAAATAACCACTGCAATGTTTTCTGCGGTAGGATTAAGTTCTTTAAACTCATGAGTGTCCAGGTTTAAGTTTTTATGGTCGAATTTTTTTAGAACATGTTCTTTGATCGTATCGCTCAGGATTTTCATGTCAATGACATAGCCCGTTTTCGGGTCCAGTTCTCCTGTTACTTTTACGATCAATTCATAGTTATGGCCATGAAAATTAGGATTATTACATTTGCCGAATACCTTGTCGTTGGTTTCGTTACTCCATTCAGGATTAAACAGCCGATGGGCGGCATTGAAATGTTCTTTTCTGTATACTGCTATTCTCATTTAAGGATATAAGACCTTAAAAATACACAATTATTTTTAAAACTACCGAATCCCTCTAAAAGTTCAGAAAGGAAAGATACTCTTTTGGGAAACTTACCTACTGGGGGGCTGGAACTTCGTTTTTTGACTCAAACACCCGGAGTATTTTTGAACCAGGTTTTTTAAAATAGTTTAAAACTGCTATTTTGCATACACAATTTAAAAGGATCTGAACTAAAAAAATCCATTTCGGATTATTAATAATATACAAATCCTATCCTGTATATGAACGTAGACGATATAAGAAAACAGTTAGAAAAATATAAGGCAGAGGGGAAGAAAATGTTTACGACTTCTTCTTTTCAGTCCCATAGCATTGTATTGTTGCATATTCTCAGCCAGATAGACAATACGATTCCGGTTTATTTCATCAATACGGGGTATCATTTTCCCGAGACCGTGGCATTTAAAGATCATTTAGCCCAGGCATATAATCTTAATATTCAGGAAGTTAATCCATTTGTACCTAAAATGATGCAAAAAGATTCGCAAGGGCGGCTGTTGTTTACCTCCGATCCGGATTATTGCTGCTTTCTGAATAAAGTACAGCCGCTGGATCCGATCCTGGCCGAGCACGATATCTGGATCAACGGAGTACGGGGCGATCAGAGCGCAGTCAGAAAAGCATTTAAGCTGGAAGAAAAAGCTCCTCATGGGGTGATCCGTTTTCATCCGATGCTTGACTGGAGCAATAAGATGATCCATCTTTATTCTAAAGAGCACAATCTTCCGAAACATCCTTTGGAAGAAAAGGGCTATCTGAGTATAGGCTGTGAGCCGTGTACACGTAAATTTGACCTGGAGTGGAATGAGCGGGAAGGCAGATGGTTTGGGTTGAAAAAAACGGAATGCGGCCTGAATACCGACCTGGTACAGAAGTAAAAAAACAGATCACTGCCGGCGGAGGGAGTGGTCTTTCATGAATATTATATCATAAAAAGGGAAAAATGAAAATACTAATCACCGGAGGTGCAGGATACATAGGAGCAGAACTGGTTTACGAACTTTCTAAAAAAGAGGATGTGTCTTCTATCATTGTGTATGATAATCTGAGCAGGGAGAACTATAATTTTTTTACCAGCGTAAGTCATAAAATTGGGAATGGGAAAGTACGGTTTGAATTTGGAGAATTGCTGGATTCAAGAAAACTGAGAAAGGTACTGAAAGATGTGAATGTGGTGTATCACCTGGCAGCAAAGGTATCCAAACCTTTTTCCAATATCGACAGTCATATTTACGAGCAGGTCAACCATTGGGGAACGGCTGAGCTGGTGTATGCCGTGGAAGAGACGAAGTCAGTGTCCAGGTTTATCTATATGAGTTGTGCCAGTGTATACGGGAAATCGAAAAAAGAGGTAGACGAGACCGTATTGCCGGACCCAAGGAATCATTACAGTATTTCCAAGCTAAGAGGCGAAAGTCATGTAGCCAGGCTGATGGATAAAATGAATACTTATATCCTTCGCTGCGGTAAGGTGTATGGACCAAGTACTTCGATCCGTTTTGACAGTGTGCTCAATCGTTTTATGTTTGATGCTCATTTTAAGGGGAGGATCCAGATCCATGGTTCAGGGAAGCAGGTACGTCCGTTTATTCATATCGATAAAACGATTAACGCGTTGCTTGAATTACGCTTGTCTAAAGCTCCTTCTGATATCTATAATCTTTCAGATAAAAATATTGAAGTGCTGGATATGATCGATGTGTTGAAAGAACTTTATCCTGATATGGAATATATTTTCATAAACCAGCATTTGGAAATGAGCGATCTGAAAATCAATCCGGTGCTGAAGTTATCCAAGTATTTCCCGCTACCGCAAACGGAGCTGAAGCAGGATCTGCTGGCCTTTAAGAACAGGTTTTCTTTTGGCGGTCTGGAGCAGGTACCTGCGTAAGGAGTATATTTTTCCGGCAGATAATATTCATCAGAAAGGAGGCAGAATGCCTCCTTTTTTGTTTCCCGGATAATGAGGAACCGCGATTTTCTTTTGTGTAGAATAGGGCAGACGAATAGAACTTTTTTTAGTATCTTGTAGACGTTTTAAGCATTTCTGTGACTCTACATTTTCTTTCTGATATCGATTTGTCAAGGCCGGATCTTCCGGAGGAAACCTTTATACGGCGAAGCTGGAAGGAGGAGATCATTTATTTTCTGATGGTAGACCGTTTTCACGACGGTAAAAGTACGACAGTCAGTCCGGGCAGTGCAGGAAAGAGTTACCGCAAGGAAGAATTGATGAGTCGCCAGGGAGGTACTTTCGCAGGCATACGTATGCAGTTGCCGTATCTTAAAAATCTGGGCTGTACTACGCTATGGCTGAGTCCTGTCTTTGAAAACTATGAAAGTACCTACCATGGTTATGCGATCAATAATTTTCTGAATACAGATCCTCATTTTGGGACGAAGGAGGAACTGCGTGAGCTGGTTAAAGAGGCGCATGCCATGGGAATCCGTATTGTACTCGATGTGATCCTGAATCATACGGCCGATACCTGGTATTATCAGGTTGAAGATCCTTCGTACAGCGGAGTGGTACATCCGTTTGGTGGCTGGAGAAACGAGCAGTATCCCGTCCCGGGAGAGTTTCGCAATATGGATTTTTATAAAAAGACCGGAGCGATACAAAACTGGGATGCCTATCCTGAAACGCAGGAAGGAGATATCTTTGAATTGAAAAAACTGGTGACGGATCAATCACCTGTCGGAAAGCAAGTCCTGGAGGCCCTTGTGAAGGTCTATAGTTACTGGATCAAGGAGCTGGGAATAGACGGATTCAGGCTTGACACGGTCAAACATCTGACCCCGGAGGCAGTGGCTTTTTTCTGCAGCAGGATCAGGGAATATGCCCGCTATCTGGGCAATGACTCGTTTATGATCTTTGGAGAAGCCGTAGGGAATTATTCTCTGATGAGTAAATACCTGCGTCCGGTAAGGACACCGGAAGGATTTCTGAACGGCCTGGATGCTGCGCTGGATTTCCCTTTACATTTTCTGCTGGAGGATGTGGTTAAGGGAGAGCGTCCTGTGTCCGATCTGTATAAATTGTACCGTAAGAATCAGAAAACACTAACGAAACTCCGCAAGAGTACTTCGGATCTGATCGTGTTTGCAGACAACCATGATCAGATCGGCCAGGAATATAAGAAACGGATCGCTTATGAGGCCGAGCCTTCACAAGTGTTGGCAACGATTGGCTTGCTTTATTTCTTATATGGGATCCCATGTCTTTACTACGGTACAGAGCAGTTTTTAAAAGGACATGGTCTTCATGATTGCTTTGTGCGGGAACCTATGTTTGAAAAAGAGAAAGAAATCTGCTTTCATGATGAAAAAAATTCCCTTTTTAAAGAAATAGCAGCCTTGGCCTCTCTCCGGCAAAAAATGACCTTATTTCAGGAAGCAGTGGTGGAATTTGACCAGGTTTCTGTCAATGGAGGGGAGTTTATGAGTTGTGAACATCAGAAAGAGGTTCTGTATTGGTCTAAAAGGGTTTTTGAAGAGAAGATGATCTTACTCTACAACCCCCAAAACGGCCAAAATATGCAAATTTCAGCGAAACTATCCTCAAACCAGGGCCGTATTAAAACCAAATTTAACTACGTCTATGGAGGATCCGGAGAAATTATAACAGAACAACGGGAGGGCTGTGGGTATATAAATATTGACTTAAACCCTTTACAATTTGTAATTTTAAAATAACTGGCTTAAAATAGCGTCCTTTTTAAAAGGTTTTTGGACAATTAATGGCAGATTTTCAGATCAATATTGCGAATAGTACCATACGAAAAAGAGTGTTTATCTTCGCAGTTCTTTTTTTCATGTGGGGGTTATTAACTGTACTTAACTTTGAATTAATTGGCCATTTACGGATTATATTCAACTTGTCCTATGCTCCGTCTACTTTGATCAACATCACTTTCTTTTCTTCTTATCTCATAATCTCCATGAGGGCGGGAGCTTTGATCAAAAAAGTAGGGTACAAAAAAGCTATTATTACCGGCTGGCTACTGGCCTGTCTGGGATGTTTTATATTCTATTATGCAGTATACATTCGCAATTATCAATACTTCCTGGGAGCCTTGTTTGTACTGGCCGCCGGGATTACGATCCTGCAGGTAGGAGCGAATCTTTACGTGGTATTGCTGGGCAATCATAAAAATGCAGGAGCAAGACTGACTCTTGTACAGGCGTTCAATTCTTTGGGAACTTTCCTGGCGCCTTTCCTGGCGGCATCTGTACTCGGTTATCATACGCACCTTCCGATCGAACTCAGAATGACGATGGATCCGAAAGATCTTTTGTTAATGGATGCGGCATACGTACATTATCCTTATCTGTACCTGGGAGTACTGATGTTGTTGTTTGCGGTAGTATTGATTTTTACTAACATCCCTACGATTGATACGAGTAATATAGAACCCTTGAACAAGATCTCATCACTACGTAAAAGACACGTGATGCATTTCTCTCAGTTGCGTTTAGGAGCGTTTGCGATTTTTGCATACGTAGGAGCAGAGGTAGCATTGGCCAATTATATTGAAGCATATGCGAAAGAGTTGTCTCAGTATTACTGGGGACTGGCAATGATCGGCAGGTTCATCGGATGTATTTTGCTGATGCGTTTCAGTATTCGTAATTCAGTGGTGGTGTGTGCCGCCATGTCTGTCTTGCTGATCCTCCTCTCCATTGTGACGACTGGAAAGATCTCTGTATGGTTTGTAGTATGCGTGGGGCTGTTCAACTCTATTTTATTTCCTTCCCTTTTTACGTTAGGGGTGAACGGGCTCGGTAAATTTTCAATAGACGGTTCAGCGATCCTTATTATGTTTATTGTAGGAGGGGCTGTGATTCCTTTCAACGTGCTTAATTATTCGTATGTGAGCTATCAGATTGCGTTTATAATCCCGATCATCTGCTATGTATATATTGGGCTATACGGATATAAGTTTTCCAAATTTGAAGTACGTGATGAATTAAAAGATTATCACGATTAAAGAATTTTTCTGGTTCGGAGGAGATTATTCTTCTGTTTCTTTTGTGGCAATGACATTGTCTTTTCGCCTGGTTTTGAACAACCATTTCTTGGCCTCTGTTTTGTTCTTGAATATTTTTGTAGGGACCGGAGGATTGACGATCTTGAGGTATATATTCCCGAGGATGATGGTAAGGGGAGAGTTGGCTATAAGGGCGAGTTTTTTAGCCCCTACGCAGGCTTCAGGAGAGCCGAGGTAATCCCGGGCTTCTTTGGTAACCGATACTTTCCCTTTTATTTCGATAATGGCCAGCCGGGCCTTGGTGCCGAAAACACGGATTCGCCCGCGGACAATTTCCTGTGCCGCCGCCAGGTCAATGTGAACGTCTTCGTATACTCCCACAATAAAATTGCCTTCCAGCCACATGTGGATGTATTGGGTTTTTAATTCTATTTTTTCTTTTCCCATCTGGTATTATTTCAGGATCATTTTTTGGAATCTGCTAAAATATTAGGGAACGATATGGTGAACGAAGAACCTTTTTTTAAGATGCTGTCTACCTGAATATGCCCGTCGATCCTGCTTAGCATGGATTGAGAGGAATAAAGTCCAAGGCCTGCTCCTTCGAAACTGGAATTAGCTTTATAGAACATTTCAAAAATTTTATCCTGGTATTTTTTAGGGATGCCGATCCCATTGTCTGTAATCGTAATGTTGGTGTTGTTTTTAGATTGGGATATACGTATGTCGATCAGGTGGCCTGCCTTTCCCGAACGGAATTTGTAGGCATTGTCTAAAAGCTGATAGATGGCGTAGTGAATTGCTTTTGGTTTGGTAGTGACTTTGTATTGCTGCAGAATATTTTTTCGTATCGCGACCGAACGGCAATAGTAGGCGCTGTTCTGAATTTCTTCCAACACTTCATCGATCATGGTGGAGAGATTAATAGGTTCTGCTACATCGCTTCTTATCTCTGATTCTACGGTATCTTTCAGGGTGACGAGAATGTTGTCAAGCTTATGGGCACAGACTCTGATCATCTCAAAATATTTCAGGGCTCCAGGATCTTTTATCTCCATATTGGCAATATTGAGGAGGCCTTGTATCGTCGTTATAGGACTTTTCAGATCATGAGCTGCTTTGTAGAGGAAGGTATCCAGCTCTTTGTTTTTGAGTCTTAACTCTTCTTCTGTTTTTTTGATCTTTGAAATATCTTTCGCAATAAAGAGATAACCGGTTATGTTACCAGCTTTGTCTTTCAGACAGGAAGCGGTACAGCTTACCGGAATGGCATTCCCGTTTTTGTTGAACAATACATTTTCAATATTATAAAAATACCCCTGTTTTTTAAGCCGGTTGAATACATTGTTAAATAAGGATGAATCGAGAAACAAATTCCGGAAGGATTTTCCGATCAGGATGTTTTTATTAAGTTTTAAGCTGGTGGATGCGGCTTCGTTGATCTCTTGTATGTTCTCTTCGTTGTCCAGAATAAAAAGCATATCTCCTATGCCTTTATATATACTGTTGAGGTAGTCTTTGGAAACGGTGGTATGCTGGAGTTCTTCAGTCAGAATGTTAATTCCTGTAAGGATTGCATCGTAATCGTCGTTCCGGGGAGATATTTCTCCCTTTGCGGTCAGATTTCCCGATGCAAGTTCTAATAGCAGGTTAATGATAGTATTGAGATTCTTAGAACTCACTTAATACAAGTAAAATATACAGACAAAATAATAATAAAACTGTTGAGTGATCGATTTCTACTCTAATGATAGAAATAAAAAAGGAGAGTGTCAACACTCTCCTGAATATTTTCTTGTCAGAAATTTTTTGGTATTAACTCTTGCAATGTTCTTCAAAAGTAGCTTCCAGGTGCAAGGCGATCATTTCTGCATTTCTCCCTTCAATATTATGTCTTTCGATGAAGTGTACCAGTTGCCCGTCTTTAAAAAGCGCCATGGAAGGAGAGGAAGGAGGATAAGGAAGGGTAAATTCTCTTGCCTTCTGGGTCGCTTCTTTGTCTACTCCGGCAAATACGGTCACAATATTGGTTGGCTTTACAGCACTTCTCTGAAGGGCCAGTTTGGCTCCTGGTCTTGCAGCTCCTGCAGCGCATCCACATACTGAATTAATGACCAGAAGGGTTGTGCCTTGGCTGGCAATGGCTGTTTCTACTTCTGAAGGAGTTTTAAGTTCCTGGAATCCTGCGCTGACCAGATCCTGGCGCATCGGAGCTACTAAATGTTCTGGGTACATAGATGTATTATTGTTAAGTAATGAATGATTATTGACTGTTTAATTTTAGTTACGAGACTCTTTTTATAAGAAGCCAAGTTCCAGTTTGGCGGCTTCGCTCATCATCTCCTGTGTCCAGGGAGGGTCAAAGGTGATCTCCACCGTTACCTCGTTGACTCCTTCGATCTCTTTGATGAATCGTTTTACGTCTTCCGGAATTGACTGGGCTGCGGGGCAGCTCGGGGACGTAAGTGTCATTTGAACATATACGTTATTAACAGGGAAAACACTGATTTCATACACCAATCCCAGTTCATATATGTTAACGGGGATTTCCGGGTCGTATACTTTTTTTACGGCTTCCAGTGCCTTTTCCTTGATTTGTTCTTCTGTAAGGGTTTCCGACATATTATACGGTTAAACATTTATTTTTTTTTGAAAGTTCATAAGGTGGTCTCTACTGTATGAGTCCGGATCCTTTAGCCCCGGGCTTTATATGCCAGGGCATCCAGTTTCATCTGTTTGACCATCGAGGCCAGTCCGTTGGATCTTGTCATAGACAAATGCTGGCGCATGCCGATCTTATCTATAAAATAGGGTTCGGTATTGATGATCTCATCGGGAGTATATCCTGAATAGGTCTTCAGCAGAAGACTGATCAGGCCTTTTACAATGATCGCATCACTGTCTGCCTGATAGAAGACTTTATCTCCTTCTTTCCGGGAGATCATCCATACTTTTGACTGGCAGCCTTTGATAATATTGGCTTCTGTTTTGTGTTCCGCAGATAGCTCTGGTACTTTTTTGCCCAGTTCGATGATATAAGCATATTTATCGTCCCACTCATCCATGAGGGAAAAATCGTCTATGATCTGGTCCTGTGTTTCGGTGATGGTCACTGACATAATTTATCGTAACATTTTTACGGCTTTCTTCATGCCGTCAATAAAGATCTCTACTTCTTCTTTTGTATTGTACACGGCGAAGGAAGCCCTTGAAGTACCGGGGATCCCAAACCGGTGCATCAGCGGTTGGGTACAATGATGGCCGGTACGGATGGCAATGCCTTTCTGGTCAAGGAGAATACCAAGATCCTGATGATGTACTCCTTCCATGACGAACGAAAGAATGCTTATTTTATCTTTTGCCGTACCGATCAGTCTGATCCCGTCAAGAGCCTGTATCTGTTCGGTGGCATAGGAGAGAAGGATTTCTTCGTGTCGGCGTATATTGACTTTCCCTATCTGCTGAATGTATTCCAGTGCATATTTTAAGGCGATGGCATCGGCAATATTAGGGGTGCCGGCTTCAAATTTATAAGGAAGTTCATTGACTGTAAAACCGGTATAAGTTACCTCACCGATCATTTCTCCACCTCCCTGATAGGGCGGCATGGCTTCCAGCAGCTCTTTTTTTCCATATAAGATTCCTATGCCTGTAGGACCATATACTTTGTGGCCGGAGAAGGCAAAGAAGTCGGCATCGAGCGCCTGTACATCAATATCAAGGTGGGAAGAGGACTGCGCTCCGTCGATCAATACTTTAGCTCCCTGTTTATGGGCAAGGGCAATGATCTGTTTTATGGGGTTGATCGTGCCGAGCGAATTGGAAACATGTACTACTGAAACGATTTTGGTTTTAGGAGAGAGTAGTTTTTCATACTCTTCCAGTATAATTTCTCCCTGCTCGTTGATCGGAATAATTTTTACGATTGCTCCTTTCTCTTTGGCCAGTATGTGCCAGGGAACAATGTTGGAGTGATGCTCCATGGAGGAGATCAGAATTTCGTCTCCTTCTCCGATCCATTGCCTCCCATAGGTAGAGGCTACAAGGTTGATACTTTCGGTAGTTCCCCTTGTGAAAATGATCTCTTCCCGGTGAAGCGCATGGATGAAATCTTTAACGGTATCTCGGGTAGCTTCAAACGCTGCGGTAGCTCTTTCTGCCAGTGTATGGATGCCCCGGTGAATAAAGGCATCAATGCCAATATTCACCGGG
>CAYTGJ010000153.1:0-10827 GCA_964437245.1 uncultured Chitinophagaceae bacterium | reverse complement strand
AGTTACTAAATTTAACTAATTTTAGGCTGTCCAGGTTTTCGGGAGGGTTACAAGCTGACAAAGAATTTTTGTGAATAACTACTTCTGAAAAATCCTGGCCGAAACTATTCTCCATCTTTGCCTGTACTTCTTCCGGTAACTTAGAGGGAAAAGAACTTTGGCCATAGTTATGGTTTTGCCCAATACCCGTCATTAATTTCGGTTGGATCCTGGAATAAACTTTGGGCTGTATCTTTGACTGCACTTTCGGAATCAAATGAGGCGCACAATAATTGAAATTCACCGACTCATTTTGATTGCTCTGATTACTTTGCTGTAATTCCTTTGACATAAAAATAAAGGACTAAAAATATGGTTTAAATGTTAATTTTACCTTAAAGGTAAAATTAATACTACAAAATATCAAACCGGTTAGTCTTGAAAAACAAACAGTATCCCTAAATTTACTCTTCCTTCCTTCGGGAATTTTCAAACAATCCCCCCAAAAAGAAATTTCCAATTTTAAGCTCTATAAAAATTTTATTTCCTAACGGTCAGGACATTTTTTGCACCTTTTTTTCCGTTTATACTTTTCACAACATTTTTTAAAAATACAATCGTCGGGTAAACGGCATTTGTCTTCTCCCTTATCAGGAGCCGGCTCTAGCAAACGGATCAACCCTTCCGAATTATTTAAATTCATTCTAAACTAATGTTTTATGCCTAAAAAAAGGCTTATCAGCTAAGCCTTTTTTCAGGGTTTTGTATTGTTTATCCTTCATTGGAAAGTTTTCCGATCTGATGATCGATCTTAAACAATCCATCGCCTTCTGTACCGATCAACTCGTATAATTCAAGGCATCTGCGTGCTTGTTTTTCTTCTTCCATCTGCTCTTCCAGGAACCAGTGAATGAATTTGGCAGTCTGGAAATCTTTGGCTTTATGGCAAGCTTCTGTCATTCTGTTGAAGCTTTCTGTAATGTTAATTTCTGCATTCAGTGCCTGATCCAGGATATCTTTCAGATCGTCAAAGTTATTTTCAACATTTTTCACTTCCGGAGAAAGAGCCTGTACGCCCATATCAATCAGGTAGTCAAAAATCTTAAGTTGGTGTTCTCTTTCTTCGCCGGATTGCTTGCGGAAATGATTCCCTGCTCCTTCCAATCCATTTGCATGACACCAGGAAGACATGGCCAGATACAATGAGGAAGAGTGAGCTTCCATTGCGATCTGATTATTTAACAAATCAATGATAGAGTCCTGAAGAGAGGTTCTTTTTCTTAGCTCCGATACTTTCATAGTAATACTGTTTTATTGTTTCATACAAATAAACAGAAGTTTTTGAAAAAAGGTTGTCTCTGTGATTAATTTATAATTATTCTAAAATATTGATTACTATCTTTTTAGTAAACCAGCTCTTCTTCTGCCAGGCTGATCCCGGCCCTGTAAAGAATGTCTTCCAGGTACAATTCGAATACAATTCCTTCCACAAGATCCTTCAATACAAGAAGTTCTGTTACAGAAAGTGTAATGGATTGATTCAGTTTGGAGAATTTGAAGGTGGTATAATCATCTTTATCGTCTGTATTGTAAAGAATACTTTCGATGTCGATACTTTTAAGCTTAAAATGGATATTGTGAAACTCGCAGAACTGAAGAGAAAATTCCAGTCCCTGGATGCCTAACGTGTATTGAGATGTTTTCGGATGATATTCAATAAACCCCTTCTTGTTCTGATAAACCATTAGCGTATTCATGTCAATGTATCTCAAATATCAGGCTTATTTAGATTAAATACAAACAAACCAAGGCTAAATCTTGTAATATACCTAAAATACGGTAGTAAGAACCTTGTTATGAAGAAGATAAAAAACGACAGGAGAAACCGCGTAATACAATTCTGGCAAAAGGGATTACAAACGATTCCTGCCTGTCTTTCTGTCGGAACAACAGTATCTTAAAGCGTAGCTACTAACGCACGCCACTCTTCCAATTCCGGTTTACCTGGTTTTCTCAATCCAAAGAACTGAACGATCATCTCTCCTTTTTCATCAAAACATTCGAGCGAAGAAACAACCCCGTCGGAAGTAGGCTTCCGTACGATCCAGGCGGAATGGATCAGGGAAGTATCCAGGTGCATATTAAAATCAGGATCGAGTACATTCAACCATTTGTCCATCACTTTCACCGTTTTGATAAAATCCTGATGGATCTGGATATTTCCTCTGTTCCCTACAAAAACCATGATCGGTAATTTATCTGTGGCTGCTTTTTCCAGCAAGCTTTCAAGCTTTTTATGATCAAATAGACGGGCATATTCTTCTCCTGCCCATTTCAAGGCATCCAGACGGCTTACATTAAATCTTCTGAGCATTCCAAAAAACTCATGGGTGTCTTTCATTTCGGACCAGGCCTTACGGAAAGCAGCTTCATCTATGGAAGCAGCATAATTCACCTCCTGATATTTTTCCACTTCTGCGGAAAGATCAGCATTCTGATTGGTTGATTTATATTTTTCCAGCAGTGTCTGGTAGGCTTCTGC
This sequence comes from uncultured Chitinophagaceae bacterium, assembly GCA_964437245.1. Lineage (GTDB taxonomy): Bacteria > Bacteroidota > Bacteroidia > Cytophagales > Cytophagaceae > JANYCO01. The sequence goes on along the minus strand of CAYTGJ010000153.1, from coordinate 8,306 downwards.
ATTCCCTCCTTCTTCCTGGATGTAAACTTTCATAATGGCTTCACCTGCTTTGTCAAAAAACTGAAAGCTCTTCTGAGGTCCTTTATTGGTAGGAGTTTCGGCAGCAAATCCAAACTTCCAGTCTTTGAAAAATACTCTTTGTTCGATGGTACCGATCACGGTAGCTACTTCAGCATTTGGTTCTCCGTGTGCTCCTATTTTTTCAAAAGCACCTTTGTGTTCCAGCACACATCCGTCATTTCTTGTCAGGGCCATTACTCTTCCCAGAGAAGGAAATTCTTTGACCAGAGAAAGCCAGTGTCCTTCCAGTCTTATTACATTTTCACCGATCCCGGTGGCGAGCAATTCTGCTTCACTGACACCAAGTTGCTTAGCCGCATCACGGATGCGGACTTTTGGATTTTCCTGCTGAAATTTCAGCCAGTTTGTTTTTAAAGTTTCTGTTGTTGTTCCCATAATTTTTACTTTTTATACTATACTATTCATTACATTTTCTTTGACAGACGAATTTTGAAAAACGGGTGATATATAAAATGCATCGTTCTCCTCCTGCCTTATGATCTGCACTTCAATATCGTATACTTTATGAATGTTTTCTTTTGTCAGTACTTTTTCCGGAGTATCCAGTATTTCCTGTTTCCCCTTGTCCAGCAGCAATACTCTGTCGGCATAGTGTGCGGCCAGATTGAGATCGTGCAGCACTGCAATCACTGAATTATGAGGTCCCATCCACTCCCGGGCAATCTTCATCACCTGTTGCTGGTATTTAAGATCCAGCCCATTGACGGGTTCGTCCAGAAATAAAAGTCTGGGTTCATCGGACTCTGTATGCAACTGAGCGAGCACTCTTGCCAAATGTATCCGCTGCTTCTCTCCTCCTGATAAGGTAAGAAAGTTTCGCTCCGAAAATGCTTTCATTCCCACCCGGTCAAGACACTCCGAAACGATCTGTTCATCTTTCAAAGAAGGTGCCGAATCAAAATGAGGATACCGCCCCATCATCACAACTTCGGAAACCTTAAACGGAAGTGTCAGCGAAATCGACTGGGATAATACCGCCCGCTTAAGCGCCTGCTCCCTGGGTTTTATTTTTTTCAGGTCCTGATTTTGAAAAGACACCTTTCCTGCATAATGAGACAGCTCTCCGCTCAATATTTTCAGGAGGGTAGACTTCCCTGCACCATTCGGTCCTATTACCGCCAGAAGCTCTCCCGGCCGGACCTCAAAACCGATCTCTCTCAGGATGGTTTTGTTTTTCACAGCATAGCTGATTTTTTCTGCAGTCAACATCGCTATACCAGAGTCATTTGTTTCTTTTCTTTTGCAATCAGCCATATAAATACCGGACTTCCGATCAGGGCGGTGACAATGCCTATCGGCAATTCGGCTGGCATTACAATGGTACGGGACAACAGATCGCTAAGCGTTAGCAGAATCGCTCCTGCCAGTGCTGAAGTGATCACCAGCATCCGGTTGTCCGGCCCGAGCCATAAACGGAGAATATGTGGCACGATCAGGCCCACAAATCCGATCATACCGGCCACCGCTACGGAAGAACCCACGGCCATGGCCGTAAGGGTAATGATCGCAAATTTCATTCTTGCCGTGTTGACTCCCAGGTACGCCGCTTCGTTTTCTCCCAGTGCATACGCATTTAGTGATTTTGACAAGCCTGGTAATATGAAAATGGAAGCAAGAAGAAAAGGCATAATGGCCAGCACTGTATTCCAACTGGCTCCTCCAAGGCTTCCCAGCATCCAGAACGTGACATCCCTCAGTTGCTGATCATTGGCGGTATAGATCATAAATCCTGTAATTGAGGAACAAACGGCATTGACAGCAACCCCTGCCAGCAGCATGGTGGTCACAATGGTTTTTCCTCCGGATCTCGAAAACTGGTAAATAAGAAGCGTTGTCAGACAGGTTCCTGCAAACGTGACAATATTCAGGGTATAAAATCCCCATAAATCTGCAGCGTACGAAACCGAACCGGCAGATAAGAAAACGATGCAGATCACGGCCGACAAACTGGCTCCTGAAGTGATGCCCATAATGGTAGGATCTGCCAGCGGATTTCTAAAAAGTCCCTGCATGGACATTCCTGAGACAGCGAGTCCGGCTCCGATCAGCATGCCCATGACCACACGGGGCAAACGGATCCAGAGCAATACATTTTCCTGCGTACTTTCTTCCAGCGGCTCCATCCACCCGATCTTGCTCAGCAGGATCTGAATGATGTCCAGCGGTTTGATATACATCGCTCCTACGCCGGCACTGACCAGTACCGATCCCAGCAGGAGGATAAAGAGAAAACTATAGATATACAGATGTTTACTTTTCATGTTGTTCCGATTTTCAATAAAAGTAAAACGATTATTTATTCAGCTTTTCTGCCAGTTCTGCTGCTGCTTTTCCCAGACGCGGACCAAACCCTGCCAGATAGTGTCCGTCCATTTCCAGTACTTTTTTAGTGCGGCCAGCATTGGTTTGTGCAATTCCCTGCACCTTCAGCAATCCGTCCATGCCTCCCAGGCTCTCCAGGCCGGAGTCGAACATTAGTATGGCATCCGGATTGGCTGCTACCAGGGCCTCTGCATTTAATGGTTTGAAATCTTCAAAACCCTTCACTGCATTTTTAGCCCCCGCCAGTTCGATCATTTTTTCAACGGAAGTATTGGTTCCCGCCACCATCATGGTGCCGGTTCCTCTTGCGTAAATGAACAATACTTTCTTAGAATTTTTCAGTTTCGGTACTTTTGCAAGGTCAGTGTCAATTGTTTTGACCAGGGTTTGTGCCTGAGCAGTTTTGCCGAAGTAAGCTCCCATATCAGTGATAAGGTTCTTCGCTCCCTGCACCGTATAATCAAGTTTGAATAATTTCACCTTGATCCCTGCTTTTTCAAGCTGTTGTTTCAACTCTGGTTTAAAATCCCTTTCGATCCCTACTACCAGCGTAGGGCCTAACGAAACGATTCCTTCTGCACTCAGATTTCTGTTGTGCCCTACTTTAGGCAAACTTTGAATACTGGCAGGATAGGTGCTGGTCACATCCACTCCTACAATATTTTTTTCCAGGCCGAGGGCACATATAATTTCGGTAGCCGTGCCGCTTACGGATACAATTTTTTCTTCTGCGTTGAGTTTCCTGGTATTAAGAATATAGCCCGGAAGCAATAGTATGGTCAGTACCAGCGCGAGCATAGTTTTCAGATTCACAATACGGTTCATCATTCTAGTTTTGATTTAATATTATATTATTTACCTCCAGCCTTAAATAAGCCTGCTGCAGCATCTCGAATAACATTTCCAGATCCTTATAGCTAAAGACCAGCATAATATTGTTAGAGTCTGTATAAAAAGTAATGTTTTTTTGTTCCGGAAAAGCAGGAAACCGGTGTTCTTTTATTTTCTCGATCGTCTCAAGCCGAAGTTCCTGAAATTCGCTCAGGCTAAGATTAAGCATGATGTTTCCAACTGCTAACTGGATCTTATTGCAATGAACACACTTCACCACATATCCATCTTTGGAATAGTATAGAGTAAGGTAGGAACAATCGCTCATTTTTATAAGGTTAGGTTTATGATCAAACTATTCAAAAAAACCGGCAGTAAAGAGGAAGCAAAATGTTGACGTGACACTGCCGGTATTTTTATTATGTCTCGCTTTATATAAAGAACGTTTTTTTGCTTCCTCTTTCTTCGACATATTCGGATAAAAGCTTTTTATTGGATTTCAATCTTATTATAAACTACTCCTTCAGCAGAAGAGATCTTCATAATATAGAGTCCTTTATTCCATGATTGGGTATCGAACTCCAGCTGAGAAGAAGGCGAAGTGATGTTGATCAGTTGCTGTCCTTCAATATTGGATACCGAAACGGCATCACAGGCCAACGATCCAAGCTCTACAAAGAATCTACCTGAACTTGGATTCGGATATACTTTTACTCTGTTGCGAAGCGCTTCTACCGTAGCAGTAGTAGGTTCAGATCCGTCCTGAGTAATTGATAGTACTTTCTCAGCACCTCCTCCGGTAGTACAGAATGATACTGTCACCTCTGCTGTTCTGGCAGAAGTACCTGCGTTGGCAGCGACCGCAACGGTAAAAGATCCGGTCTGACTTCCGGAAGTACTTCCGAGCGTAACCCAGCTTTCTGAAGCAGAAACAGTCCATGAATCAGAAGAGGTCACGTTAATAGTCTCCGGAGAAGTAGTCCCTGCCTGAGCAACAGAAAGAGACGAAGATGATAAAGTCAGGTAATAAGAAGACGTTGTTTGTACAAGTGTAGCGGTAGCGGTAAGATCAGATCCGTTGCGCCCGGTAAGTGTTTCACCTTCTCCGTATGGGTTGTAGTAATACGTTACCGTATAGTAAGGGGAAGCTCCACAGGCTACCACCCCTCCGTTTTTATAATAACTCTCGATCACTATTTTACCGTTACGGCCTCTGGCATCCTTAAACAAGATTGTCATGGAAGGTTTGGCCGAGATCGTATGGGTAGTCATGTTATAGTTGTACCAGGCAATTGCAGCAGGAGTAATGGTGGTCGCTGTAGTAATATCATTAAATGCAGTGCTTACCAGCTGAGCGGTATACCCTGCTGCCGTATTAGCGGCAAAAGTAGTTCCTTTAATCCCAAAGTGCCAGAAACCACTCGCTTCAAGCGTAGTATCTCCATTCGAAAAATCTACCATCTGAGAGATCGTAGCAGAAGAGGCAGGAACCTGTAAATTACTGATTCTGGTAGCTTGACGGCTCAGATCCGTACTGGATGCTTCGGATAAAAGATAACGGAAAGAATAGTAACCAAATCCTGTTCCTACGGCTACAAGAGTACTATCTTGCACATTTACCGGTGCATTTCTGTAAAGGCTGAGCATTTCCACCTTTGCATACCTTCCATCCTGAAGTTTCACTACGATCACATTTCCATTTCTCGGAGTAACCATATGTGCTGTACCAATTGTACCTGTTAGATCGTAGAAGAACATACCAGGGTTAGTCGCCATCAGACCGTTATTGATGGTAGCAGCATACCCAGACGCAGGAGCTGTAGTTAATCCTGCAAAAGAAGTCCCGGTTAGGATCTGTGCCTCTACTCCGGAAGCAAAAGCGATCGTGCTTGAAGAAGAAGTGGCTGCCAGGCTCATGTGCCAGGTATCCGTATTAGAGACTAGTTTTCCTTTCTCAAAATCAAAATACAGGGTGGTATTGATGGCCGATGTCTGACTGTAATAAGTCCTGGGACCACTGACAGTATAACTTTGTGCCCAACCGTACGCAGCGGACAACAACAACATTGTTAAAACGTATATTTTTTTCATTGGTGTATTATTTTATAGTTGTGTTAGGATTTATTTACTCTTTTATTTCAGGGTGCGGCTTCCGTCATCCTGGTACATATACCGGAAGGTATAATAGCGGGATTCGTCTGCCATAGTAGGATTGGCAGGGAAGTCTTTGTAGTAGCTGATGATCTCTACCTTCGCATATTTCCCCTGAGCAGTTTTAAAGACCAGTACTCTTCCCGGAATAGGAGAAACCACGTGAGACGAACTGTTATAATTATACCATCCGCTTCCGCTCATGGCGACGATGGCCGGACCGGATTCGGTATCGGTAGTATAACCGGATTCGGGTGCTTCCTGGACTTCGTTGAATATTCCGTTATAGATATGCACCGCTCCACTTCCCGGTCCACTTACGCCCCCGTTTACAATAATGGTGGTTGACTTAAAGGCTATATCCCACTGAGTAGTGGCTGAATCACTCTTCGGAACAACAGCATTATTCCTAAAGCTGAAAAAGGTATACTGGTTCGTATTCCCCGGATCGCCAGGTATGTTTCTTGCGGTATGTACCTCCAGGCCTTCCTCTTCGGTGATTGGTTCAGGAGTTTTTTTCTTGTCTTTGCATGCGGTCACCGAAAATACAACCGCCAGAACAACTACTCCCCACTTGATCGGGTTCAATAACTTTTTTTTCATGCTATTATTTCTTTTTGAATTCAACATTTAGACTTACATAATATATTCTCCCAGGTACAGACGGGATATATACAGGATTGACAAAATCAAACACATTATCAACGCCGGTCTGCAGGGTAAAACGCTTATAGATCCGTTTCGACAAGGACAGATTCCAGAGGAAATACCCTTTTACATATTCTGACTCATCGTCCAGAATATTATTTCCGTTGAGGTCTCCAAATCCATAGCGTCCTCTGTAGATACAGCGAACGCTTCCTCCCCAACCATTTTTAGGGTTCATGTAAAATATTCTTGCATTGGCCATGTGTCTGGAGCGGTTGAATAAACCACCATAATCTGCTTTGGTAAGACGTATAGTCTCCAAGGTCACCGGATCCCTGGAAAAATAATTTCCGGTTTCTATATCCTCCAATACTTGTTTATTTTTAGCTTCCATAAACTGATAACCCGCAGCTACCGTAATATTTTTAAGAAGCTTTATATTAACATCTGTTTCGACTCCCCTGGTAAAAATTTGTGCCTGATTGAAATAGGTAAAAACCGACTGCCCATTTGTCTTAATGGCCACAGCCCCGGTTTCAATCAGGTCTTTAATATCATTATAGAAAAAATTAACGCTCCACTGAACGGTGCGGTGCGGTTTGAATACGTACCCCAAATTGTAGGCAGTAGAATATTCAGCCCTGATATTCTCCAGGGTATTAACATTCATCAGTACCTGGCTGATCTGCCCCTGCTGTTGAAGGATACTCAGCTGATCTCTTACCTCCTCTGATCCGAATACACTGTATCCGGCCACAGGATTTGAAAAATTGAGGTATAACTGACGGAAATCAGGAGCCTTGAATCCCTGTCCGGCAGAAGCTTTTAAAGACAGCCATTTGGTGACTTTCAGCAAAGAGGAGATCTTCGGACTGATCCTTTGTCCGTATACACTATGATTGTCAATACGTGCGCCTCCTACAATACTCAATATTTTAAAGGCGGTCATATCATGCTGCAGGAACCCGTATATATTGTGAAAATTTTTCCCTTCTGTATAACGGGTAGCATTTACCGATTCGAAGTTTACACCGGTTCCTACCGTAGTTTGATGGTTTTCTGTCCAAAGGTAATCCAACTGTGTCTCCGGACGATTGAATGACTGATTGAAGAAGCTTTGGTCATACAAACTACCATCTGTCTGGTTGGTCATTTTAGCTTCGGTATGATAATGGGTTGAGTAAAACCGCAGTATATGCTTCAGGCGTACGTTGTATTTATGCGTCAATACAGGATTGATATTCCAATCAGACTGACTGCCTTTCTGGAAAATATTATACGTGACATTATTTTCAGTAAACCCGATGTTTCCTTCACTCCCTTCTGTGAAATAACGTGCATTCACGATCAGATCCGTCTTGCTGGAGAAATCATACGTAGCCCTGGTTTGAAAAGTATAGTTTGTAAACGGAGGTACAGTTTGTTCTTCGGAAGCCGGAATAAGGTCATATCCCTGTGACTGGTAGCGGTTAGCGAAAAAATAAATTCCTGCTTTTTTATAACGATAGGAAATGTCTCCGGAAAGATCGAAAACACTGTACCCTCTGCCTCCTACACTATATCTTGGTTTGATCTGCGAACTGAATCCGTCTTTAGGTTTTTCGGTGATGATATTAATGATCCCGGCCAGTGCCTCGCTCCCATACAAACTGGAAGAAGGGCCTTTAACCACCTCTATCTTTTTAATATTCCCTACCGCAATCCTTGTAAGATCCAGAGTTCCGGCTGTTCTCCCGATCATAGGTTCTCCATTGAGCAGGATCATTGTATAATCAGGATTAAAACCCTGCATCTGGATTCCTGTACCATGATCGTTGACAATGGCCAATCCAGTCTGCTCCTGCAATACTTCATTCAACCGGAGCGATCCCATCTGAGCGATCTGAGCTCCGGGAATGATTTTGATGGGAGTGGCAATATCTGCAATATCTTTTTCCGTACGGGTAGCAGTTACCACCACTTCGTCCGATTCTATGACTTTATGTTTTACCGGTATCTGAACCAATGGATTTTCTCCTTCTTTTACTTCCACCGGAAGGGCCACTTCATGGTTGCACATTCCTGTCACAATCAACTTATATTTCCCTACCGGAATATCTTTCAATAAGAAATAGCCACTACTGTCAGAAACAGTTCTAAATTTCGTCCCCTTTAAATGAACCTCTGCATCGGATACAATCTTATTATCTTCTGACACCACCTGGCCTTTGAAATTTCCTGTCTGACCATACACCTGCATCGTAAAAAAATAAGCCAATACCAACCACACTATA
>CAYTGJ010000152.1:3772-10914 GCA_964437245.1 uncultured Chitinophagaceae bacterium | reverse complement strand
TGCACGGATCCCCAGTCCATACCGGTGAGTGGTAAATTTATCCGTATCCCTGTTAAAATTCACTTGCCCTCCGGTTCGCTGATCGGACAGGAGTTTAATTCCGGCCTGGGCTTCAAACCCTTTATCTCCCTTATATTTCCAGCGGTTTACCAGCGAATACTGGGTATTCAAAGGCATATCCAAAAATCCGTCCTGGTTGAAGTCGATTTTATTTCGCCAAAAATCAAGATGTGTCAGCAAAGCGGTAGAAACTTTCCGGGAAACCTTGGTCGCCAGATTCAGATTTCCTTCTGTCCTTCCCATCGAATTAAGATAACCGTTCAGATAAACGCGGTCGCTTTCTTCCGGCTTTTTCAACTCCACATTGATCTGGCCGGCGATCGACTCATACCCGTTGACCACAGAACCTATTCCTTTGGTGACCTGGATACTTTCAATCCAGGTACCAGGAATATACGACAATCCATAATTAGAGGCCAGCCCCCGCGTACCGGGAAGGTTTTCGGTACTGATCTGGGTGTAAATACCGGACAGTCCCAATAGCTGGATCTGCTTGGCTCCGGAAACGGCATCCGCATAATTGACGTCTACAGAGGGATTGGTTTCAAAACTCTCGGATAAATTACAGCAAGCAGCCTTGAACAATTCCTTTTCCCTCATAATCTTCGTATTGAACGGACTGTTAAAATCCACTTCCGTGGAAGCTCTCTTCCCTTCTACCACTACCCCCTCCAGTTCTTTTCCTTCTTCCTTCATGTAGAACACATACGTTCCTGGCTTGTCTATCCGGACCGTATCGGTACGATAGCCAATATAATTCAGAATCAGATTTGCAGAAGAATCATAGGGCAAGCGAAAGTTTCCCGCAGTATCGGTCTGTACCCCCAGGGAGGTTCCCTGCCAGTATACCGAGACTCCTGCCAGAGGCAGCTCTTCATTTTGTTCATTTTTTTCCCGGATTGTTCCGTTGACCACCTCCTGCGCCCGGGCAGAAAACGATAGCAGAAGCATCATCCAAATAATATATTTTCTCATGGTACAGTCTTTTATATTGATACTGGTTCACGAAAGGGAATTTATTACCTTCACTTGTCTCCTGCCAAGCGATCAAAAGAATCCCCATTGGTAACCCTGAGCAATTATTTTACACAAGCCTTCCGGATTGGCAAGGCACAATACTCCCTCATACTCCGGGAAGATCATTTTTAAACCTTCCCGGAGTCATCTTACTTCTATAATTTTTACTGATTATTTCCGGTTATTTCCTCCTTGATTACAAACCGGACCGGTGTCTATTTTTTCCTAACAACTCCCTGCTTTTATACTCGCTGGGGGTTATCCCTGTGCTCTTCTTAAACTGGCTTGACAATGCCTGTACACTGCTATAACCAAGCTTCCAGGATATTTCACTGATCGTAAGTTCTCCGTAACGCATCAATTCTTTCACCTTTTCTATTTTCTGTGCGATCAGAAATTTTTCGATCGTGGTTTGCTCTGTTTCAGAAAAAACATGTGACATATAATAATAGTCGAGTTCGAGTTTGGCAGACAAATACTCTGACAGGTTCATCCCGAGCTGTAGCTCCATATGATTCACTTTCTCCACGATCAGGGTTTTGATCTTTTCCGAAAGAATTTTCTTTTTATCTTCCAGTAATTCGAACCCTATCGCTGAAAATTGTGAACGGATCTGTTCCAGCCCTTCTTTGTCCGGTGCCGGCTCTATATCCGCCTCTCCCAGCCTGACCTCCTTTACTTCGTAACGGAGGCCTTCCAGTTGCTGGCGGACAACCATTATGCAACGATCACAGACCATATTTTTGATATACAACTTCATATTCCGTTGGGCTGAATTCATTCTTTTCTATATTGACAGCAGGTATGCAGACGATTGTAATCTTCGTCACTGGCTTTTATTTTTTCAGTATCATATCCTGACAGGGCAATAGCCTCATGGATCTTCGTTTCCGAGATAACCTCCGGCTGATACACCACTTCGATCATCTTGGATTCTACATTCCATACGGCAGATTTAACACCCTTTATATCAAGCGCTGTTTCTATCTTCTTTTTACACATCCCGCAGTTTCCATACACTTTAAACACAATTGTTTTTTTCTCCGGAGCTGCTTCTGTCTTCAGGATACTACCTGCCATCAGCAGCAGTATCACAAATGAATAAAACGTTTTCATAGTTTTCTATACGTTAAATTTTAACTTCTATAACTAGGAGTCCATCATTTACAACAGGACTTTTTTGCCCCCTGGCCTTTCTCCTGATCGCAGGATTTTTCCGATCCGCTTTCACACTTACCATCCTTACAACAGGAAGCTTCCGTTTTACAGCAATCCTTTTTACCAGAACAACATTTTTTGCCTTTGCAACATTTATGCGCTACTTTTTCACAGCACTCGCAACCGCAACATTTTTTGCCGGAGGCTTCTGAAACCGGCCCTGCAAAAGAATTCGAAACAAACATCAGGGCTCCGCCCAACAACAACATAAAGATGATCTTTTTCATAATAATAGTTTTTAGACAATGAAACTTCAATTAATGGGAGGTCCTGCTCTGTATGATCCGGTACAAAACTGCTCCGGTCAGGAAATACCTATTCCCCGGATTCAATACTGTCCTGATACAATACAGCACGCCCTCTCTGCCTGGTGAAAACCCTTCGGTGCTTCCCAAGCTTTTGCGGTGTTTCTCTAAAATCTATACGATGATAACCCTGTGAGCCAGGTACAAAGGAAGTTTACGATAAAAAACGTTGTCACTCTCTCCCTGAATACTGTCTTCTGTTCTTTCGGTATCGATGAAAGAGAGAAACGAAAAATCCTGCAAGGGTACATTGAACCTTGCATAATCAGGGAAGGAGAACTCTATCGTCTGAGTGGCTACCTGTGTGGTTTCCGGATTGACATAAGCAATTTTATCTTTACAACAGGACGCTTTCTTATCCTCGCAACAATGCTTATGCTCTACCGGGAAAAAATCGATAAAACTGATCGAATTGCCACAATAATGGAACTTTACGCTGATACCCAGGTTGAGAATCAGGTAGGTGAGCAGAACCGATATAAGGGCTATTTTCTTCACGTTTTACCTTTTTACGATGTAAAGATACAATATAATAACTAAGAGGGACTTATAAAAATTCCAGAATGACTAATAAAATTTTGTGGTACCGGATTTCGCTGAAAATCCCCTTCGGAACAGATCAAATTTATGTTCGTCCTTTCTTTTCTTAATTGTTAACGATTTCATAATACGTATCCTTTTTCCGGACAGCACTCTATTTTGTACTTTTAATACGTAAACTTTAATTGGGAGGCCGAATGCGTTGGATAAAAAGGTTAAAATTAGCTCATCAGATTTTCCTAATTCTTTTATCTATTCCGCTTTTCCTGGTGGTTTCCTTTTTATACTATTCTGCGACCCAGCATGTTTCTATTCAAAACAAGCCTCTTGAACAGCTAGCGGCCTCTACTTCTGCCACTGTAGCGGAAAAAACAGACCGGAATTTCAACGACCGTTATGCAGATGTAAAGGCGTTTGCCTTTACTCCCTGGGCCTCTGGTATTCTTCAGGAAAAAGAGGAAGACACGCTCTCTGCAGAACGTTTTATGAATAGTATGATCGCTTATTACCAGTGCTATGACCTGATGATGCTCTGCGACCTTTCGGGAAAGGTGATCCTGACCAATACCCACGATCGGGCCAACCTGCCACTGAACACTGCCTTTCTCAAAAATAAAAATATGAACGATCAGGAATGGTTCCGGTCTTCCATTGTAGTAGGAGGTCCTGCCGGCGGTGCTTATGTCTCTGATTTCAACAAAGACGAAGATATAATGCGCTGCACCGGAACACCGGGATACGGGCTGGATTTTTCAGCCCCGGTACGCAACCAGGAAGGACAGATCATCGGGGTATGGCGTACCCGGGTAAGCTGGAAAGCCGTCACGCAGCAGATACGAAAAGAAAGTGAAGATGTCTTAAAAGAAGAAGTACCAGGAAGTCTGCTGCTGCTCATGGACAAACAAGGCAGCCTGATCGATGCGGATGCAGAAAATAATATTCTAAAGGTCACGATCGGGAAAAACAACCTTTTTAAAAATTTCGAATTTGAATATGCCGGAATACAGATCAACGACCAGGAATATTTATATGGTTGGGCAGAATCCTCCGGAGCAGGTTCTTATAAAGGGAATAAATGGAACTACCTGACACTGATTCCTAAAATAAAATTTACCGACCCGGCGGTTTACCTTCATTCGGACTGGACCAAACTGGTGTTTTTTTCCGTTTCCCTGTTGCTGATCGGAATATTTTTATCCTTTCTCTTTGTCCGTAATTTTTCTTCCCGGATCAATAAGATCAAACAGGCGGTACTCAAACTTTCTACAGGAGAACCTGATCTCATCCCCCGCATCCGGCTTCAGGACGAGATCGGAGAAATGTCGGCAGCAATCAACACGCTTAGTCATAACTTCAAAAAAATGGCTGATTTTTCCAGCGAAATAGGCAACGGAAATCTAAATGCTCAGTTTACTCCGTTGGGAGAAAAAGATATATTAGGACTCTCACTGTTAAAAATGCAAGAGAACCTCGAGACCTTTCACCAGGAGATCGCCCGGCAAAAATGGATTTCCGATTCTCTGTCTTCTCTGGGAGAGATCTTACGGGAATCCAAAGACACCACCATCGTCTGTCAAAAGGCTCTTTCCTTCCTTGCCAGTTCCGTACAGGCCCATCAGGCAGTATTTTTCATAGTCAAAAACAACTCTGTGCTTCCTCAAATCGAACTGCTGGCAGGATATGCGCTTTCCCAGGAAAGCTTTTCACATCAACCTCTTTTATGGGGAGAAAATTATGTAGGACAATGCATCAAAGACAACGAGAGCATCCGGATAAAAGATCTACCTGCTGACTATACGCATAAAATAAACTCAGGACTGGGGGAATGTATCCCTGCTGATCTGATGATCCTTCCCGTACGGTTCAACAATCGTGTACTGGGAGCTATTGAATTTTCTTCCATCCGTCTGTTTGAAGAACATGCGCTTCTCTTGCTGGAAAGATCTTCCGAATACCTGGGTTCTTATCTTGCCTCTTCCGAAGGGATCTCCAGGCAAAACCAACACTACGAAAAACAGGTTTCTTTATAAACCCGGACGCCAGCTTAAACGATCTCAGAAAGCGGGAATCCTTCTTTCAGCCTGATCCCTTTTTCCGTCTGGACCACCGAACCACACTCGATCCGGGGATCGTGCTCAAAAAACAGGGTATATTTTTTCTCCAGCGCTTCTCTTAAAAATTTATTTTTTTCATCCATGGACAACAAAGGCCGGGTGTCATATCCCATCACATAGGCAGTAGGAAGATGCCCTGTCGAAGGGATCAGGTCTGCTACATAAACGATTGTTTCCGTGCCGTAGGAAATTACAGGAAGCATCTGCTTTTCTGTATGACCGTCCACAAACAGAAAATTAATATTGTTGAAAGGAGAAGAATTTCCCTCTATAAACCGGAGCTGGCCTGACTCCTGGATCGGCAGGATGTTTTCCTTCAGAAAGCTGGCTTTCTCTCTCGGATTGGGTTCTGTCGCCCATTTCCAATGTTCCTGGTTAGACCAGTATAAAGCATTCTTAAATGCCGGAGAAGCCACCGTTCTGTCTTTATTATAATTGACAGCTCCTCCACAATGATCAAAATGCAAATGTGTCAGCACCACATCCGTGATTTCATCAGGGGTATAGCCTGCCTTTAAAATAGATTTTTCAAGTGTATCCTCTCCATGCAGGTAGTAATATCCGAGGAACTTCTCATCCTGCTTGGTTCCTATCCCGGTATCCACCAGGATCAGCCTGTCCTCATCCTCGATCAGCAGACAGCGCATGGCCCAGGTACACATATTATTTTCATCCGCAGGATTGAGCTTGTGCCAGATCGTTTTAGGCACTACTCCAAACATGGCGCCTCCGTCCAACTTAAAATATCCTGTATTGATCGTGGTCAGTTTCATAATCCTTCTGCTTTATCACTCGAGAACCAGTAATTGTCACTAAGTTCATTCAGTGACTCCAGATTCAGCTCATTTAATCCTTCATCAAAAATTTTTATATCGGAAGCGAGAAAATAGATGCAACCTCCTGTATACACATTTTCACAATTTGAGTAGATCTTGAGATAATCCTCTTCTGCATATTCCACATTCAGAATATCCGGTTTGAATAAAATGATCTCTTTTACTGAGGTGATTTTAACTTCTTCATCGTCCCAGGGAAGAAAATAAAGATCAAGGGTTCCTTTCAGCACCACATAAAAATTTGCATAGCTGCTATCTATCTGTTCTGCCAGGTGCCTGCACTCTACTTTAATATTGAGATCCCCCTCTTCCAATCTCATTTCTTCTATGTACCCTTCCTGCAACTGGGCCAGTACATCTACTATTTTTTTCCTGTTCATGTATAAAAAGTTAAGAGATTTATTCTATTTCGATTTCATAGACAAAGGTTCTCCCTTCATTCAGTTTCAGTACAATTCCGTCTGTCTTTGTCGTAAAGTTAATATTTTTACCTTTGGTACCATCTGACCGGAGGCTTGTCACCGTCACCCTGGCAGCTTTATTTTTCAGAATGAGTTCACCCTCCAATACCTGTGCCTGCAGAGGCAATCTGCCCGGTTCGGACAAAGCGTTTCTCCCCGGGTTGTATTGTTGTGCTGTCATTTTCACAGGTGTGACGGCTACCAGATAAAATCTGGTGGATTCCGACAGCGGCTTATTTTCTTTGGAAATAAGGAAGACCGAAGCCCAGCTGTTTTTCACCTTAAACGATAAGGCTGGCAGTTCTATCGAAACTTCTTTCAGCGCTCCGGCTGCTCCCTGTAGCGTAGGAGTATTGATCTCGAAGATACCACGCTGAGTATCCAGTTTCAATTGCCCGGTCTCGCTTCTAATGATATTTCCCCCGGCTTCCACATAAGAAGCATACTTCGAAGCCTCCTCTCCCTTCCCTTCTCCGTATGCTTTCGCGACCTTGGTCACATAAGGCAGATACGTTTTTTTATCCAGGAAATCAGAATAATTGGGAAGAGAATACAGTTGTTTGTCCGAAATATGATCCAGTACAAGTCCGG
>CAYTGJ010000152.1:0-3762 GCA_964437245.1 uncultured Chitinophagaceae bacterium | reverse complement strand
GGGCAGCACATCACCTCTCAGGAATACCGGTGCACCGATCACCCACTGAGCGAGGTGATCCTGCATCTTGGCAAGATCAAAGGGACTGAGAGGATTCCCTCCTGGTGTCTGAAGCGAAAAATCGAATTGCAGCATCCCGTCTATATCCTGTAAACGACTATAAGCAGCCACAAAAGGAATTCCCTCCAGTACATATTCATTCGGATAACAGGCGTTGTATTCTGTGACCATAAAAGGTTTGTTATACCATTTATATTTTGAAATATTGCTCACCACGGAGGAGGCAGGATTTTTGATCATAGAAGTATTATTGATCGGAGCATAAAGCACACGGTTCCAATCGTTGTTGATCTTCCACAATTGCGGATGATCCCAGTAGTCGTTGGTCAGGATCAGATCGGTGGTTTTATAGTTATCAAACTGGTAGGTCAGCACAGGCAGTGGAAAATTACTTCCCGACAACATATATTTTACCCCCAGCGAACGCATAAATGTTTTCATTTCGGAATAGTAGCTCTGCTCTACTTTGGACAAAAAACGAATAGAGGCTTCCGGATCTCCTTCGTATCCCTTTCTCCCCGTAAGGCCGGGAGAAATGCCTTTGCTATAATCCAGGTCAAATACAGTAAGCTTCTTTCCGGTATTTCCGGCAGCTTCAAATTGGCTCTGCAACTCTTTCCGGTAAGGATCTGTCAGAATATCTCCGCCAAAATGCAGGAAAACGGTAGACTCGTTGATAAATTCCGAACCCACAATTGCTGGTTCGTCTTTGTAGGCTAATCCTGTATGAGGGTTTTTATGGTTCAGCAACTGAGCAATGTACTCCTTTTGCAGCTCGATCAGTTTTGGGTCAAAATAACCAACCTGCTTGCCCCCCATATCAGGCGGTCTGTTCTGCACTCCGTCTGCCGGAGTAAAGTCACGGTGCACCAGAAGATCAAGGTAAATGTAAATCCCCTTCTTTTTCAAGGCTGCGACCAGGTAATCCACCTTTTCCATACTGGCAGGTGAAAGCTGGCGTGTACTGCTAGCATTGCCAAAGATATTGGGCGTAGACCATGCAGCATCCATATGATGCAAGCGAATAAGATTACACCCCATTTTGGCAAGTCTTGCGGCTACCGAATCCACCTGCTGCCGGGAAGGGAAAGCATAATTCGCCACCAGGTTGGTTCCCCAGAAGCGAACCGGGGTTCCGTCCTCAAACTGTATATGTCCGTCTACGGCCCGGGCAAAACCATGTTTGCCTGCCGGAGCATCCAATAAAGAAGACCAGTCCACATAATGGCTCCCTGAATTATTAGTATTGACTTCCACATTGTACCATTTCCCTTCGTGCATAGGACCGGATTTGAAGCCCGCTTCTGCATGATTGCCATTATCATCGAAGAGCAATACTTCCATATCATCGAAATAAGCGGTACCGGTACAATTGCCCAGCACGGCCTGTACCTTCATCTGCGCTGCTCCCTGTGGCACCAGGTAGGTATGGCTGTACCAGGTCCAGTCAGAACTACCGGTCTTCTGAGCCGTCACAGGCGGATATCCGCCTGTCAATGTACCGTTGGCATCCGTAAATTCCACGGCAATACGGGCCTGTTCATAATTCAACGCTCCTTGTACTACTCCGTCCGTCTTCATCCATCCGGATACTTCTACTTTTCTTATCCCTTCCGGGAAAAAGAGCATCTGATCGGCACCACTCCACTGAGGTTTATCCAGACTTACCTTCAGGGCGCTGCTGCCAGAACGCACTACCTGCGACTGAACAATCCCTCCCCAGAAATTCCATCCCTGACCAGGCACTTCAAATCCTGGGTTTTTCAATTGATTCTGCCCCAAGACGATCTGAGAAATGCTCAGCAAAAACAGCAAGAGGAACACACTGTTATTTTTTTTCATCTGATCCGTTTAAAAATATTTTATCCTACTTTTGTAATGTTTGATTTTATCAGGAAGATAAATTTTATTTGGATAAATTAAAACCCAAATTGTACAAATTTCATGATTGCGGTCGTTCAAAGAGTATCAGAAGCAGGAGTTAGCATTGGAGGCATTTTAAAAGCAAGCATCCGGACAGGACTGATGGTACTGATCGGGATCGGGCAGGAAGATACAGAAGAAGACCTGGAATGGATCTGTAAAAAGATCCTTCAGATGCGGATATTTGGTGATGAAGAAGGCAAAATGAATCTCAGCCTGCAAGACGTAGACGGAGAGCTTTTACTGGTCAGCCAGTTTACATTGCATGCCAGTACTAAAAAAGGGAACCGCCCCTCCTTCATAGAGGCAGCACGCCCGGAAAAAGCAATTTCTTTGTATGAACAATTTATTTCGCTTTGCGAAACCGCCCTGGGGAAAAACGTACAAACCGGGGAATTTGGAGCCGACATGCAGGTGACGCTTCTAAACGATGGTCCTGTGACTATTATACTTGACAGTAAGAACAAAAAATAAATGTCCTCTTATTTAGAAACCAAAATCGATTATTTAAAAGGGATAGGCCCTCAACGGGCTTCCCTGCTCAATACCGAACTTGGGATCTTTACCTTTGACGACCTTCTCAACTATCTCCCTTTCCGGTACGAAGACCGGAGTCGATTCTATACGATCATGGACGCACATGAAGACATGCCTTTCATCCAGCTAAAAGGCCGGATCAAAAGCATGGGCATGATCGGAGAAGGGAATAAAAAAAGGCTGGTAGCACTGTTTACCGACGGTACCGGAATAATCGAGCTGGTTTGGTTTCAGGGAGCACAGTGGATCTTAAAAAAAATAAAAACAAATGTGGATTATGTGCTGTACGGAAAACCGTCTTTATACGGCAGTAAATTCAACATTGCACATCCGGAGCTGGAACCTCTTACGGAAGCCTCTCTCCACCGTGGACTGGAACCTGTCTACGGTACTACCGAACGTCTCAAAAACAGCCATGTAGACAGCAAGGCCATTTCCAAATTACAAAAGACACTGCTGGAAACCTGTATTCCTCACCTGGAAGAAACGCTGCCCGGCTATATTCTGGAGAAAGAAAATCTTCTGAACCGGCAAGAGGCTTTCCGGCAAATCCATTTTCCGCAAAACGATGGCATACTAACCAAAGCCATTGAACGATTCAAGTTTGAAGAGCTGTTTTACATCCAGATCAAACTGATCCGTACGAAAAATACCCGTACCCACGACAACCAGGGTTTTGTATTCAAGAGTATTCCAACGCTCAACGACTTTTATAAAAATCACCTCCCCTACGACCTGACCAATGCTCAGAAACGTGTGATACGGGAGATCTATACCAATATGTGCAGCGGCAGGCAGATGAACCGGCTGCTCCAGGGAGACGTAGGAAGCGGAAAAACCATTGTAGCCTTCATATGCATGCTCATGGCGATTGACAACAATACCCAGGCCTGCCTGATGGCTCCCACGGAGATTCTGGCCAATCAGCATTATCTGGGACTCAAAGTCTTTGCTGACCAGCTCTCGCTTCCGATCGCCCTGCTGACCGGCTCCAGCAAAACCTATTGAATGGAAGCTTAAAAATAATCGTAGGTACCCATGCCCTACTGGAAGACAATGTACGTTTCCAGAATCTTGGCCTGGCGGTCATCGACGAACAGCACCGGTTTGGCGTAGCCCAGAGAGCGAAACTCTGGAATAAGAACAAAACCACCCGGCCTCATGTTCTCGTGATGACGGCGACCCCTATTCCCCGTACATTGGCGATGACCTTATACGGCGACCTCGACCTTTCTGTGATCG
>CAYTGJ010000151.1:219-10926 GCA_964437245.1 uncultured Chitinophagaceae bacterium | reverse complement strand
ACTAACCGAGAGCATGGATACAGGAGATTCAAGGTTTGTATTTCTCTCCTGACGATCGGAAAGAATCTCAAATCCTTCTTCCTGAAACAGATTTCTAACTTCCTCCGCAGAAAGCATATCCGGAATTTCCTTAAAATGATATTCAAGCGGTCCATAATGAACGAATATGCCTCCTGGCTTAAGGAGTCTTTTTATTTCCCGGATATAATATCTAAGCGGGAAAACGTCTGTAAAGTATACAGATACAATAGCTGATAAAGAATGATCGTTGAAAGGCAATCGAAGCATGTTTCCGATCATGTAATTCATTCGGTTTAGTCGTTCTCTATAAGAATCGTCTTTCTCACAACCCAGCGATGCAGTAATCTTCTGAACGCTGTCGTTTTCGTAAAACACTCTTTTAAGATTCACATCGTAAAAATCAATATCATTTTCCAGCAATGAATAAAAATAACAGGCCATAGTGATGGAATTGTCAATGGCATAAACTTCCTCGTAGTCATGAGTAAGTTCCCATGCCAGTCTTCCCATTCCTGCTCCTGCGACCAGCACCGATTCTGATGCTCCATTTAACGCTTTTAGTTCCTGTGTAACCGACTTGATGATGGTTTGAATTTCCTTTTCAGCTTCCGGAAGGTGCGACCAGTCTCTTCTTAAATAATTATTGGCATTCGTATAGCCGGAAGCTCCCGTTTCCCCACAGTACCTTGCCAGATCTTTTAGCGAAATAAAATGCCGGATGCCATTCTGCAGTTGCTCGCTTTGCCGGATCTGATACTGAGACGCCAATACGATTCTTTGATGAATCTCCCTGTTTTTTCCCGTCTGATCCGTTTTGGTCCTTTGTATAATAGACTCCTGTTCTCTTATTTGCTTTTCATACAGCAAAAAAGTTCTGGCCAGTAATTCTTCCGGATTATTGACGAGAACAGGAATAGCATTCTTAATAAGAGGGTATTTAAACCCACAGGAAGCACATTTCAAATAATTAGTATCCCATATAGCATTCCTAAATGCACTCCCACAATTAATACAAACACTATTTTCTACTCCTTTATTAATCATCTGATTATCAACCCAAGCTTTAGTTTATTAAATCTTACTTATTTTAATTGCAACAACATTGCAATTAAAACTAATTTATTATATTTGCAACAATGTTACAACAAATATCCATACCATGAAACGACTTATACTAATTCTATTCATTTTGTCCTCCGTTCAGTCATTCGGGCAGAACTGGGACTATCAATACGGAAAACCGCATTCATTCTACAACGGAACAAGCCTAAAGGCCTTGGATGACCACAACGTGGTTGCCGTAAATGCATTCGGAGATTTTTTTAAAACCACTAATGGAGGTACGACCTGGTCGGTCAAAAAAATCACTAACCATACTACTTCCTCGCTCTTTTTCTATGATGCCAACAATGGCTGGATCGCAGACTGGAACGGTGGTATACATCATACGACAGACGGCGGAACTACCTGGATAAATCAATCCATAAACGTATCTGCCCGTATTGAGAATTTTGAATTTATCTCTGCCACAACAGGATGGGGAGTCGGTACTGGAGAAAATAGCGGGGTTGTTTTTAAAACAACCGACGGAGGGAACAACTGGATTCAGCAAACGCTTGAAAATCCGGCGACACGATTCACCAGTGTGGATTTTGCTGATAACAATACGGGGTACATTCTGGGAAACGGTCGATCTCCTCTATATAAGACAACCGATGGAGGGAATACATGGTTTAGATTGCCGAACCCGAATCCTGCGCTTAACCTTTCCTTTAATACCATGCAGTTTGTAAATGCGGAGACAGGATTTATATCGGATCAGTTTGCCGGAGAATTATATAAAACCATTGACGGGGGACAAACATGGCAATATATTTCTACTCCTGTTATCGGTACTTTTCAGAGTTTTTACTTTGTAGACGCCAATCTTGGGTATACAACCGATGATCAGGGAGGAGTATTTAAAACCACCGACAGTGGAAACAACTGGTCTCAGTTGACAACAGGATTTGAAGGATGGACACTCAATGCCGTTTCATTCAGTTCTGCGACCACTGGATATGCTTTGGGAGGCAAAATGATTAAAACTACGGACGGTGGCGCCACATGGTCTTTGGCCGGAGATAACTCCATTGAACTTACCTCCGTATTTCCTGCCGACCACAATAACGTCTATGCAACAGGAAGAGGCGGAAATATTATTTACTCTTCCAATGGCGGAACCTCCTGGGATGCTCAGACCACGAATACGGTTAACAAGCTCAACACTATATTTTTTAACGGTACCTCTGATGGATGGGCCGCTGGTGAAAACGGTACGATCATTAAAACAACCGACGGAGGAAGCTCAGGATGGACGGTACAAACAAGCGGTACTTCCAGACATCTCAACGGAATTGATTTTGTGGATGCCAATACAGGATGGGCAGTCGGAGATACAGGGACGATTATAAGTTCTACGGATGGTGGAAACAATTGGAGCATTCAAACTACCGGAGTAACCAACAACCTTACTTCCGTTAGTTTTGCTGATGCTACACACGGATGGGCAGTCGGAAAAGGAGGAGTGATCCTGAAATACGATGGAACTAACTGGACTACTCAAACTTCCGGCATAACCACAGACCTGAATGCAGTATCCATGGTGAATTCAACAACAGGATACGCCGTAGGTCCCTCCAATAGAATTTTAAAGACCACTGATGGAGGTACGAACTGGACAAATGTCACTTCAGGACTGGCTTCTACCGCTACATTTTCTTCCGTTTACTTTACAGATGCTAATAATGGCTGGGTGACATCGGGCAATGTTGTTCTCAGAACCATAAACGGAGGAACGAACTGGACAAGAACATTGATCCCCGGCAGTTATTCAAAATCCATAAGATTTTCAGACAACGATCATGGGTGGATCGCCGCTAGTCAGGTTTCTGGCCCTACTGCTGTTTTAAAGTATGTACCTCAGGATTATCTTCAATTCTCCATTGCGGCAGCTCCTGTTACATCTTTTAATTATACTACCAGTGTGACAACCTTTACGGTTACTGCTTACAATGCGGACGGGACTATAAATACTTCTTTCAGTGATCCGATTACCGTGAGTCTTGCAAGCGGAGGCGGAACTTTATCCGGAACCTTCACGCAGAATGCAGTGAATGGCGTCGCATCCTTCTCCGGATTACAGGTATCAAGACCTGGTACTTATACATTAAAAGCAATTTCCAGCGGAAATCTACTCGGTTATTCAAACCCAATACGGGGCAATACGATCACCGCTACAAAACTTGTATTTGCAAGAGTCAATCCGATTGTAAGAGTAAATATTTCGCTTCCTGACTTCAGAGTAGCAGCTCAGGATGCGAACCATTACAATAGTGCTGCTGTATATCCGAATACTTCCATTACTATCTCTAAGTTATCCGGTCCGGGGAATATTTCGGGAACACTCACGAAAACGTCTTCTTCCGGAATAGCTACCTTCAATGACATAAAATTCGATGCACCTGGTGAATATGTTTTACAGGCTACCGATGGAACATTCACTGCTACTTCCATCACTATAATAGTAGGCGCTACCCAATTGGTATTTACTGATCTTACAACCGATCCGGTGAATGAAGATACTGAAATGCCGTCTTTCTACGTAAAGGCAGTAGACGCAGACAACGCTGTCGATACTACGTTTTCAGGTACGATTACGCTTGCTAAAATTTCCGGATCAGGGACTGTTTCCGGAACTATTTCTCAAACTGCGGTGAAAGGTATTGCAGCCTTTGATGATATCGTATTTGACGCAGCCGACAGTTATGTTCTAGAAGCTCAAAGTGGGACTCTGACAGATGCGACTTCCAATTCGATCACCGTTCAAAGTGTAACAGGATTATTTGATGCTGTTTCTTCGGCCTCTTCTATTCTTCGCAACATGCCTAATCCTTTTTCAGAACAAACTTCTATTGTTTTCACCTTATCCAATCCCGGGAATGTAGTGCTGGAGATCGTGAATATTTCAGGAGAGAAACAAGAAAACATTGAACTTGGATTTATGCATAAAGGGGGAAACCAGTTTACATGGACGAATGGTTCTAAAATGAGTCCGGGTATTTACTATTATCATATCATCTCCGGGGCTGAAAGATTGACCAATAAAATGGTGATCATACGATAACTAAAAATTCACAAAACAAGACTCCGGTTAAATAACTCAACCGGAGTCTATTCTATTTAAAGGATATGAAACAAATCTACTTTATTTTTTTTGCATTGTCTCTTGCTTTGAATGCAGAGGCACAATTAAAAGACACGCTGCGTAATCTGGCTAAAGAAAGCGGCCTCACCATCAATCAATATTCCACCGGTGGCAACTGGGGATTCTGGACAGGACACAATTATTTGGGGAGACAGCAATTTGCAGAAAAATATTATATAAACGGAACTGTCAATTTACAAGGTGTAATAAGTCATTTGACAGGAAAGGTTACTCCCGGTACACAAGACAGCTCTGCTTTTAACGTATGGACTGTTGGAAATAATAACTTCCCTGCTGTGCGAGTCGCCTCCAAAGCTGTAAAGAATGTAGTCCTTGATGTCTCAGGAAATGCTTACCCTGTAACATTTGATTCACCTGTACAGGTACAAGATTCTTTCTTTGTAGCTTTTGACCTGTACGATTACAGCCATCATGCACATCCGGATACGTTAGGAATTTTATACGGAACAAATGGAAGCAGACCAGCAGAGGATAAATTCGGACGTAATGTTATACAGGTACACTCGCACGGCACTCCGGTCTGGAGGGATTTTTACACGCAGAATTTTACACCGGTATGTACTTATCTCGCGATATATCCGATCATAGAATTTACTACTACTTCTGTAAAATCATCCTATGCGCGAAGCGAGGACATAAAGATTTTTGCACCTTACCCTAATCCAGCTACTACTACAACCAATATAGAATTCCAGCTGTCAGAAGTAACCCCTGTATACTTTTCACTTTTAGGAACCGATGGCAGAGAGATCTTCAGGAAGGAACTTGGAGTTAAACACCAGGGCGTTCATCAGGAAAGTATTTCATTAGAAAAACTATCCACAGGAAGTTATATCATACTCATCCAGACAGATTATTCAGCAATGGCTACCAGAATTACCATTCAATAAAGCTCAACTCTATGAAAAACAGTCCTTATATTGTCCTTTTAATCATTCTCTTTTTTAATGGGTGCAAATCCAGAAAAGAGTCCGTTACCCCCTCTGACTTTCCTGAAAAACCTACGATCGAAATAGTGTCTGTCCAGCCTGCTATCGGCAGTGATATTGTGTGCGGGACAACTGATAACCGGACTATAAAGCTAAATTCTTCTCAGGTATTCAGACTGGAATTTGTTTTGAAAGCAAAAGAAGGATTGTCTCAATACAAAATTGACTTGCATAGTAACTTTGATTGCCACGCACACAGAATAGGATTCTATGACAATATAAGCCCTGCCGGTCCCAATTTAAAAACTACAAGCACTGACTGGAAAGTATTAAAAATAGTAGACTTAGAGGGTCAGCAAAAAAAGATTAACGAAGAAATTACAGTGCCTTCGGAGGTTACCGCAGGTAATTATCATTTTATGATTCAATGTGTCGATGCGAAAGGCAATGAAGCTGAGTTCGTGATTTACAACCTTAAAGTCACGAACAGCGGAGACAACCAAGACCCTACTATTCACATGATTACTCCAGCATCCGATTCAATTGGAATGAACAGAGGCGATGTGATAGAATTCAACGCCAACATCACAGACAATAAAATTCTTGAAGGAGGGAGAATAGAGATCACCTACCTTAATCCCGCCGATACTGAATTTACCGTTGATCAATATTATTTTCCACAAGGTACAGGAACATCCACTAATTACCAATACGACTATACGATTCCGACCTCCAACTTTTCCACTGGTATACATACCTTTATCATAAAATCATATGACAATGCTGGCAATACGGTTGAAAAGAAAATAAAGGTAAATGTTCTCTTATAAGCATGTTTAAGAATAATTACCTTTTTATTCTGTTTACAGTATCCATTTTTATTCCGTTTAGCCTGTCTGCACAAAAAGATTCTTTAAGGATCCTGAAAGATACGGTGACCTTGAGTGAAGTAGAAATTGAAGCGCAAAAGAGTGTCGACAATCCTCTTGGGAAAACACTTTCTTATACACAGTTGGATCAGGGGTTCCTCCTGAAAAATCAAGGCAATACCTTTATTAATACACTCGAAAAACTCCCGGGTATAAGCTCGATCAATACAGGAGTAGGCATTTCCAAACCTGTAATAAGAGGAATGAGTTTTAACAGAGTAATTGTAAATGAATACGGGATCAAGCAGGAAGGACAGCAATGGGGAGTAGATCATGGTCTCGAAATAGATCAGTACAATGTAGACCAGGTAGAGATCATTAAAGGCCCTGTTTCATTACTGTACGGATCAGATGGGATCGGTGGAGTGATCAATATACTCAAGCCTCGTATAAAAGCGGGCAATTATTTTAACCCGGAAGTATTGCTGAACTACAGATCAGGCAATGATACCTATGGAGGTTCCTTACTTCTGGAAACCGCCCATAACAGCATGTTTGCAAGAGGAAGAGTTACCTGGCAGGAATATGGTGATTACAGGGTTCCGGCAACAGAATTTGATTACAACAGTTACAGATTGCCTATCTATAACAACAGATTAAAAAATACGGCGGGAAAAGAGTTGAATTTTTCATTGCTTACAGGGATAAGAAAAAAATGGGGGATCACTTCTTTATACTTTTCAAAATACGGTCAACGGGTAGGATTTTTCTCCGGAGCTTTCGGTATACCAAGAGCGTATCAGCTCACCGACGATGGGAATATAAGAGATATCAACCTCCCCTATCAGGACATCCAACATATCAAAGTCATTTCCAATACAAAACTCTTCATACGTAAAACAGAATCTGATCTTGATATAGGATATCAGCAAAACATAAGAGAAGAACATTCTCCTCCGCATTATCATGGCTATGGCCCAGTTCCCCAAGGCTCACTTGCTTTAAAACTTATATTGAGAACCTATTCGCTTTCGTTAAAATTTGCTACTCCGGCTTCTGATCGCTTAAACTTCTCTTATGGGCTTTCCGGACAAATACAAAAAAACGAAAGAGATGGTTACGAATTTCTAATACCTGAATATACCACAGCGCAGGCGGGGATATTTGTTTTGGAAGAATACAAAATTACCCCTCGCCTATTATGGACATCTGGTATCAGGGCTGACTGGACAAAGCAAAATATTCAAAAATCTCTGTTACCTCAATATGATGCAACATCATTGATAATAGGCTACACTCAAAGAAGTCCGGCCATTGACCGGGATTATCTTAATTTATCAGGGGCTACAGGGATACTGTTCCGGATAAACGAACGTACTGAAATTAAATATAACATCGGATCCGCTTTCCGTGTACCAACCGCTGCGGAACTTACCTCCAATGGAGTACATCATGGAACGTTCAGACATGAGATGGGTGATTCCACTCTAACAGCAGAGCGAGGATATATGCAGGATATAATCCTGAATATCAAAAAAAGAAAACTGGATTTTTCAATATCTCCTTTCCTGTATTATTTCTCCAATTATATTTACCTAAGTCCTTCTGCCAGGTTTTCTCCCTTAGCAGATGCAGGACAGGTTTATCGATATACAGAAGCCCCAGTATGGATAAATGGCATAGAATCCTCTCTTTCTTTAAAGATAGGGAAGCGTTGGAATCTATTAAATGCGTTGGAATATGTGTGGAATAAAAATATTGAAACTTCTTATCCCCTACCCTTTACACCTCCATTCTCTGCATTAGGAGAATTGGAATATAAGGTCGTCAGTTCAGGAAAAATAAAAGAAACTCGTTTAGCCTTTGCAGGACAGTATTTCGCTGCCCAAAACAGAGTAGACCGAAATGAAAAAGTAACACCAGGATATTTTCTTATTAATCTCAATTACTCCATGGACTTTTTTATTGGGAAACAAAAACTATCCATTATAATGATTGGACGAAATCTGACTAACCAGAAATACCTCAACAACATGAGTCGTTACAGAATACTCAATCTTCCTGAGCAAGGGGTTAATCTCTCCTGTATAATTCGTTTGGCTATATAACGGTAAGGAAGTACATAATCCGTATAATGTGGTTTCATGTTCTTTCACATCTGATTTAACCTTAATGCAGGGTACATTGCGATCAATTCATATCAAATTAATCTTTGCTTTCTTCGTCATTCTTGCCATAGTATTTTTCACCAAGAACTATTTTAGGTCTCCCATTTGAGACTCTCCAATTATTAGTATCCCGCAATGAATATACGCATCCGCAATATTCCTGCATGTAAAATTGTTCACGCTGGTTTATTTCCTGCATTCTGGAAGAGCCACCTTTTTTACGCCAGTTATAAGTCCAGTAAGTAATTCCCGGATAATGCCCCGCAGCTCTCAGGCCGCAGTCATTTATCTGATCCATATTTTTCCATCTGGAAATTCCCAGCGAACTGGAGATTACCGAAAACCCATTTTCATAAGCATATAGAGCTGTGCGTTCAAACCGCATATCAAAACACATGGTACAGCGTATCCCTCTTTCGGGTTCCATTTCCATTCCCTTTGCCCGCTCAAACCAATTATCTTTATCGTAATCAGCATCAACAAACGGTATATTATATTTTTCTGCAAAACGAATATTTTCGCTCTTTCTCAATTCGTATTCTTTCAGCGGATGGATATTAGGATTATAAAAGAAAATCGTGAAATCAATCTCCGAGGCAATCAATGCTTCCATTACTTCACCGGAACATGGTGCGCAGCAGGAATGCAGCAATAACTTCTTGCCGTCATTAGGCAAGCTTAATTTCTCACGTGCTAAACTCATAACTGGTTGATCTTCGTAATCCTTTTTCCGTTAAATTTTATTCGTTCCAAAGCGGATAATCAATATATCCTTGTTTCCCGCCCCCATAGATCGTTGCCCTGTCCGGCTCACTCAGCCTGGCATTTTTTTCAAACCGTTCAGGCAGGTCGGGGTTTGCGATGTATAGCTTGCCAAACGAAATAAGCTTTGCAATGCCTTTTTCAAGCTCTGCTTCGGCAGAAGCCTTGTCATACCCTGCATTAGCAATCACTGTCTGGCGGATCTTCCTGCCAAACAATTCGATCTCATCGACAACTGAAAGATGCTCAGGCGAAGGGAAAAAGGGGCTGCGTCTCATGATCTCCACATAGGCAAAGTCCATTTCGTTCAGTTTTTCGATCAGGCAGGTATAGGTAGCAGTAGGGTCGTCCAGTACCATATCGCCATAGGGATGGAAAGGAGATATTTTAATACCTACCTTTTCACCACCCACCACACTGATCAATTCCTCCATCACCTCCACTACAAAGCGGACCTTGTTAGTAATGCTGCCCCCATAATCATCCGTCCTTTGATTGGCACTTTCAGCTAAGAACTGGTTGGGCAGATAGCCATTGGCAGCGTGAAGCGCAACCCCGTTAAACCCTGCCGCTATGGCATTTTTTGCGGCCTGACCAAAGTCCTTTATCGTCTGCTTGATCTCGGAAATTGTCATTTCCTGCGGTATCTCGTAATCCTTCTTGCCCTGCGTGGTAAAATGCTGCATACCCCGGATAGGCAAGGGGGATGGCCCCAAAGGGAGCTTGCCATTCCTGTCTACAGAATGCCCCATGCGGCCGGTGTGCCAAAGCTGGGCTATAATAACGCCGCCTTTATCGTGTACCGCCGTTGTAACCTTCTTCCATGCTTCTATTTGTTGATCTGTGAAAATACCTGGGGTGAGCGGGCTGCCGGTAGCTTCTTCACTGATCCTGATGGACTCGGTAAAAAGCAAACCTGCGCCTGCCCTTTGGGTATAGTATTCTACTGTCATATCACCCACCAGGCCATTGATGTCTGTACGACCTCTGGTCATCGCTGCCATGGCCATTCTATTTTTTAGGCTGATATCGCCCAACTGTATTTTTTCTAAAAGTTTCATATTGCTGATTTAAGCCTTGTATTGTAGTCTTTTCGTCGGGCCATACCCTGAGCGATGATGCTGGCGGCAATTAATTGCAGGGCATGGTATAGCATGAGCGGCAACAATACGATGCCCGTGATGGTGCTGTGCTGAAAAAGCACTTTTGACATGACCGTTCCGTGTACCAATGACTTTTTAGATCCACAAAATAAAACCGTAATACGATCTTCCTCTGAAAAGCCAAAAAAGCGGCTGAGTAGTCCAACGCAAAGGAATACAACAAAAAACAAGGCCATCATCCCTGCGGCGAGCCCGGCTAGTTCAAAGGCGGTGAAGCCTTCAAAAAGATGCTGGGAGAATGACTTACAAAACGATGTGTAAATGATGGTGAGGATAATTGCCTGATCGAAATATTTAAGTTGTTTTTTATACTTTTCGGCAATGGCGCCAAAACGAGAGTTGAGGCTAATGCCAATAATCACAGGCAACAAGACTTGAAAAACCAACTTGATGACGATATCAGTGATATCAAAATCGCCCGTTGCAGAAGCGATGAACAACCCAACCCAGAGCGGCGTAACCACCACGCCGATTAAACTTGAAATGCTCGCATTGAAAATGGCTGCGGGAATGTTGCCCTTGGCGATG
>CAYTGJ010000151.1:0-209 GCA_964437245.1 uncultured Chitinophagaceae bacterium | reverse complement strand
GATGGAAACCATGACCACGGAAGAGGAAACCGTGGACGGTAAAGCTGCCAGAAAAAACACACCCAACCAAAGCAACTCAAAGTCGGTGCCAATGAACAAGGGCCGTGATGCCAAAACGATAAGCGGAAAAAACAAAAAGGTTGTCAACTGAACAACAATGTGCATTTTCCAGTTGGCAAGCCCTGCTTTTAGTTTCTCAACACTCAGTC
>CAYTGJ010000150.1:0-11022 GCA_964437245.1 uncultured Chitinophagaceae bacterium | reverse complement strand
TTACGGATATTTCACCGTCGCTGAAACGGGTGATAGAAGCATCTCCAAGAGGCTTCCCATAATACTCAGCGATTTTTTCCGCCAGATTGCGGGAACCAGTACCGGAAAAGATCTTTACGTAGGACATCGTATGTTATAAAATAAGAAATGTTGAATGTTGAACCGAAGCTAGTGTTTGTTTCAACATTCAACATTTTGTGTTGCCCGAAAAGGATTCGAACCTCTACAAACTGGACCAAAACCAGTTGTCCTGCCATTAGACGATCGGGCAATCTCCCGTTTAGGGACTGCAAAAATAGGGTATTTTATTTTTTTGCACAAGAAATTCGAATATTTTTTTCCTAAAAAATATTCAACCCTTAGTCCGTTTCTTTCTGCTTGTTTTTATTTGGTACAAGGCGGACGTTTGGCCTTGCTGCTGTGAAGTCCGTTTTTAGACCCTCCACAAGCCATCAAAACTCCTGTCAATAATAAAAGAACGAGTAAATTTCTCATGTTTTAATAAGATTTAGGTCTATTACAAGATACCCAAAAAACAGAAGAAATGATAGTTTTTTCTCCTTAATTTCACCTCTTTCATACACATATCACTGTAAATCAGCGGCTTTTTCTTCGAGAGTTGCCTTTCGGTTTCCCATTTTTCCCCGGACCGGGCCGGGATGTTTTTTTAGGAGGAGAAGATTTTCTGGATTTAGCTTTAGACGGTTTTCCCGAAAAATGTTTTTTCTCATGAAAAGCTCCCTGGAAATCAGGATCATCCTTTTTCCTGAGAGCATCCAGCTCCCGAAGCATCTCCTGCTTTTCTTCAAAAGGAGTTTCTTCGATCACTACTTTTTCTGGAATAACCTCTACCGGAACTTTCATTTTAATGATTTTTTCGATCTTGGTCATATGATAACGTTCGGCCTCGTTGGCAAACGTGATCGCATCGCCCGTATTTTTTGCCCT
This sequence comes from uncultured Chitinophagaceae bacterium, assembly GCA_964437245.1. Taxonomy (GTDB): domain Bacteria; phylum Bacteroidota; class Bacteroidia; order Cytophagales; family Cytophagaceae; genus JANYCO01. Next base: position 10,074 of record CAYTGJ010000150.1, on the reverse strand, counting down.
ACCGGTACGGCCTATTCTATGGACATAATCTTCATAAATAATGGGGACATCAAAATTGATCACATGACTGACCAGGGAAATATCAATGCCTCTGGCTGCTACATCGGTAGCGACCAGGACTCTTACCTCTCCGTCTTTAAAGGACTCCACAGAATTGATCCGGGTATTTTGTCCTTTATTGGCATGGATTACCCGCACATCGCTGTCTATTTTCCGGCTGATAAATTTGTATATATTTTCTGCGTTCTGCCGGGTCCGTACAAATACAATCACCCGGTGAAAGAGTTCTTTTTGCCTCAGAAAATATTGCAACAGGTTGATCTTGGTCTTAAAGTTCGGTACATGATACAGCACCTGTGTCACTGTTTCGACCGGAGTAGCCTGCGGAGTAGCCTCGATCTTCATCGGAAACTCCAGAAACTCCTCGGTAAGCCGCTCCACCTTTTCAGGCATGGTGGCGGAGAACAAAAGATTCTGACGTTTCCGGGGTACAATTTCCAGGATCTTCCGGATCTGGGGCATAAAGCCCATATCCATCATCTTATCTGCTTCGTCCAGTACCAGCGTATTCAACTGTTTGGTCACCAGTTCTTTTTTCAGATAGATGTCCATGAACCTTCCCGGGGTAGCCACCAGGATATCAACACCCTTCCGGACATTTTCAATCTGTGTCTTAGGCCCTACCCCTCCATACGCCACTACAGAACGAATATCTGTATATTGAGCCAGTTGAAGAATACTCTCCTGTACCTGCATCGCCAGTTCGCGGGTAGGAACCAGGATCAATACCCTGGGATGATCGCCCTGAGCATATTTGATTTTCATCAGGACCGGCAAAAGATATGCTGCTGTTTTCCCCGTTCCGGTCTGCGCAATCCCCATAATATCATGCCCGGCTAAAATCTGAGGGATTGCTTTTTGCTGAATTTCCGTAGGTTCCGAATAGCCTAATGCTTCGGCAGCATCCAGAAGTTGTTTGTTTAATTTAAAGTCTTCGAACCTCATTATTCAGCTTTTAGTTAGATTTATAGTTAAAAGTATTCTTCTCTTCTCCCGGAAACACAGAAACATCCTTCATTTTCTTCGTAAAACGGGTTCTGCCCTTGTACTTCCTTTTTCTCCAGTTCCGGAAATGTGATCGTTAATATTAAGTCAAGTGTTCAAATTTTAGACGATAAACAATTAACTTTAACGTCCAAATACAACCTAAACCCAGGCAGGTAACATGAAAAGCATACTCATTCTGAATGCAAATATAGTAAATGAAAACAAAACCTTTGAATCAGATCTTTTGATCGAAGAGGGTAAGATCAGCCGGATCGGACGGGATCTCTCGTCTGTCAAAGCCGACAAGATCATTGATGCGAAAGGAAAATATCTTCTCCCCGGAGTGATCGACGACCAGGTACACTTCCGCGAACCCGGTCTTACCCACAAGGCCACAATCTATTCCGAAAGCAAAGCTGCCGTGGCCGGAGGGGTAACCAGTTTTATGGAAATGCCGAACACGGTACCCAACACACTGACACAATCCCTGCTACAGGACAAATATGAGATCGGTGCCCGGACTTCTCTGGCCAATTATTCTTTCTTTATGGGGGTCTCCAACGACAATTATGAAGAAGCAATGAAAACCGATCGTACTGCAGTATGCGGGCTAAAAATATTCATGGGTTCTTCTACCGGAAATATGCTGGTGGACAACCCTACTACGCTGGAAAAAATATTCCGGGAAGCAGAATTGCTGATTGCCACGCATTGCGAGGACGAAGCTACCATTAAAGCCAACATGGCCTTATACAGGGAAAAGTACGGAGAGAACGTCCCTCCTTTCTGTCATCCTGAGATCAGAAACGAAGAGGCCTGCTTCAAATCCTCTTCGATGGCGGTGGAACTGGCGCGCCAATACAATACGCGTCTGCACATTCTTCATATTTCTACGGAAGAAGAACTTTCTCTTTTCAGAAACGATATTCCTTTGGCAGAAAAAAGAATTACGGCTGAAGTATGTGTACACCATCTTTTGTTTGATAAAAGACATTACGATCGTTTTGGCAATCTGATCAAATGGAATCCTGCAGTAAAAGAAGAGCGACATAAGAAAAGTCTGTTAAAAGCCCTGCTCGACGACCGCCTGGACATCATTGCCACGGATCATGCTCCTCATACCTGGGACGAGAAACAGCAATCCTACTGGCAGGCTCCCTCAGGTGGTCCGCTGATCCAACATACCTTAAACGTAATGCTTGAATTCTACCATCTTGGGAAAATAACCCTGGAAAAGATCGTAGAGAAAATGAGCCACGCTCCGGCCATCTGTTTCCAGCTAAGAGACCGTGGATTTATCCGGGAAGGCTACCACGCCGACCTGATCCTGGTAGAGCTGGATGCTCCCTGGACGGTAGAAAAACAAAACATTCTGTACCAGTGCGGCTGGTCTGCTTTTGAAGGGATGGATTTCCATTCGGCCGTTACCCACACTATTGTATCCGGACATCTTGCGTATGAGAACGGGATATTTGACGAAAGCAAAAAAGGCGAAAGACTGTTATTCAACCGGTAAAATTAAAAAGTAGATTTATTTTTGTCATTTAAGCGGGAAAGACTATATTTGCAATCCAAAATAACACGGTGGTTGTAGCTCAGTCGGTTAGAGCACTAGATTGTGGTTCTAGGGGTCGTGGGTTCGAATCCCATCATCCACCCTTATTTTAAAATAAAAAAGCCATCTTTCAGATGGCTTTTTTATTTCCTGTCAAATGGATCTCTCTAAATAGTTACAGAACCGGCTCTTCAAATCTCTTTCCATTCTCTTTTATATACTCCAGGAATGAATAAAAATGATCATTCCATTCATAAGTCCTCAGATCTCTCAGATAGATCTCCTGACCCGTACCGGTGATCAGTTCAAGTTTTTTTATAGTAGCTCCGTCATTCAAAAACCGGCCGTCCATAGAATCGGACAACTTCTTTATATCATTTAATACAGCCTCATCATGATCTACCACCGCACGTACATATTCCTCAAGAGTATATTTATTGAACAGAATGCTTTTATTCATAAAATCCTCCAACCCCTTTTCATATCCTGGATCATTGCGAAGCAGATAGGATATTTTTTTTTCGTGAGGTCCCATGGAAGGATTTCCCAGCCGTAGAGAAACAGAAACTATAGTATACTTATTCATAATAAATCCGAAGAAGATTCGTCCTGCACTAATATCCGAGTAAGTCTTTATTTTTTTTCAACTGCAGTTCCGGTTCAAAAAGATCCAGTGCAAATTTCACAAAATAATCCAGAGGATAATTTGCACTTACCTCTGGCTCATTCAATTTGTACAACCTCCCGTTGTACCAGATACTCATGGAAACAGTTTGCCGGTCGTTTGCAAAGGGGACAGGTCTACTGTTCGCTTTTTTCTCATAGTGTTCCCAGTCCAGTTTCAGTGTCTGAAGCAACAGTGCCGTAAGACGGTTGAAATCGATCTTGGTCTTTCCACTACCCATCTTCCCTCCATACTCAAAGGTACCGTCGGCCTTCAGTTTCATATGATAGTGATTTGTATTCGGCATCCCCGGACTGAGGGAATAGCTAAATATTTCACCATCCCGGGGAATGACAGGTTTTCCCTTTTTCGGAGTAAGTTCTAAAAACCCCTCATTGAGCTTTCGCTGTAATAAAGGCGATAAATGCAAGAAGTCTGAAAAAGTACCGGCCATCGGAAAATCTTCCACCGGTTGAACCTTCTCCAGCAAATTATCCAGCTCGTCTGCCCTATAGTAGACCTCATCGGTGTACCAAACATCCGGAGAAAGCCATACGACCACCAAACTTAAAAACATCCTGCGTTCGTACAACAAATACGTATTCAGGTAATCAAAGTAAGGATCATTGCTCAGACTGTATAAGCCATCCAGACTATTAGGCAACCGTTTACGAAGTTTATCCGGAACCTGACTTTCCTCTAAATACTGAGCCAGGGTAAATTTTTCTTTTTGTTCTTTAAAATAAGGAAGAAAAGTAAGATTCAGCGCCAGTAATTCTTTTTTTTGCTGCTCATCGAACGTATAGGTTCTGAGTTTTATGTAAGGCCGGTAATCGGCCGCTCCTCCATATACCTTCCTTCCATTCGGATCAAGCCATGTATTGCTTCCCGCATTCGGATCACCTTTATTTACTTCTGAATATACTTCAACTCTTGGATAATTGTTCATGGAGGATAAGGATTGGTTAAAATTAGCAAAAGACGTCCTGCTCATCAGTTCCAGAAATACCAGAAACAACACAGCAATCACTTTTTTTTCGTTACGATGCATCACGTCTTATTGGATGTTTAAGTCCTCTTGCAAGATAACAAAAAGGAAGACTTTGAGAAAAATAAGAAACCATATCCTCCTATATTTTTTAATATGCTGGCTCTGGGCTATATGTTTATCATTGCTGCTTTTACCCCAACATTTAAATAAAGGGATCGTTAATATATCAAACTGCCACTACCACAAAAAGTAAGTTCCCTCTGCGTATACACAAAGGGAACATATACTCATTACTCTTCCAGATAACCAAACTTCCCTACATTATAGTCACGAATCGCTTCCATGATCTCCTCCTCTGTATTCATCACAAAAGGACCGTGTGCTACAATAGGTTCATTCAGCGGTTCACCACTCAAAACCAATACCACTGCATTTTCAAGCGCTTCTATGGAAAAGTCTTCGCCCTCATTTTCAAACAACACAAAATGATCGGTTGGTACGGTTTCTTCTCCGTTTACCAGGACACTTCCTTCGATCACCAGCAAGGCGGTATTGAAAGTGGCAGGAATCGAAAACGCTGCTTTCCCACCTTTGTTCAGCAGCGCATTTTGCATGTGTACGGGAGAAAACGTAGAGGCTGCTCCTTTTACATCCTTGTACTGTCCGGCGATGACCTCAATTTCTCCGCCATTATTGTCCAGAGCATACCGGTTAAAACGCTTATTTTCCAATGCCTGGTACTTCGGAGTACTCATTTTGTCCTTCGCAGGAAGATTCACCCACAACTGTACCATTTGAAAATCGCCCCCTTCTTTACTGAAATTTTCTTCATGGTACTCTTTATGCAATACCCCTGAAGCGGCTGTCATCCATTGTACATCCCCCTCTCCGATCACTCCTCCGCCACCGCTGCTGTCATGGTGCGCTACCTTTCCTTTATAGGCAATCGTCACGGTCTCGAAGCCACGGTGCGGGTGTACACTCACCCCTCTTGGTTTCTTTGTAGGCGGAAAATAAAACTTCGCATTATAATCCAGCATGATAAAAGGATCCATACGTTTCATATCCAACCGGTATCCGCTCGGGATAAAGTTGTGTACTCTAAATCCATCTCCTACATAGTGAGGAGGTCTTGGTGGAACCACCAACTCTATTTTTTTAGTTGCCATGATGCTTACGTTTTTGTTTACGATACAAAATTACGTTCTATCCGCAAGCTACGCATTGATGTATGATAAGAACCGATCAGCACGAAACATCTTACTGTATCACAACTATTTACTAATCCTACTCTCAATACCTGTTGAGAATCGGGAAAAAACGGGGATTGTTTTAATAACGGGAAGCTTAAAAACTTCAGGCTAGTCTTTTTTCCATCTTCCTGCCAGATCTTTTCTCACACGGCTAAGGCTCTCAGGAGTAATTCCTAAAAAAGAAGCGATCATCCACTGTGGTACTCTCAGCATCAAATCGGGATATAATTTAATAAAGTCCATATAGCGTTCTTCAGCACTCGCTCCGATCAAAAGATTAATCCTGTTTTGCAGATTCCGGATATGATTATGAAGAATACGCTCGTTGTATTTTCTGAACAATGGACTGATTTCGGAAGCGTAGTTAATAAATGCTTCGTCAAACACCACCACGGTTGTTTCTTCTATGGCATCTATAAAATAATCCGAAGGCTCATTAAACCAGAAACTTCCCCGGTCACTTAAAAACCAGTTTTCCGGAGCAAACTGAATGATATGCTCTTTGCCCTGGCGGTCTACAGAATAAAAACGGGCCAACCCTTTTTCTATAAAAAACGAGTGTTTACAGACCTCTCCTCTGCTCAGCAAGAACTGGCCTTTCTGAAACGTGCGATACATCAGCTTTTCAGACAACAAGGCAAACTGTTCTTCTGTAACTCCTGCATGCTCGAGAAGATAGGTACGAATTCCTTTTTCCATCAGTACAATGATAAAACTCCGGTAATCATACAAAAATTACAGGGATTTTTCACCATTTGTTTCCCGTGATGTTCTGATCGCCCTCGTTTCCAACGAGCTGGCGGATGAGCGATGCGATTGCATCGCATCAGTTAAATCACCTTCACTTCTACCAATCCTTTTCTCCCTGCATAATCAACGGCACTGCTATACACATATTCTTCAGGAGAGTGCACCCATCCTTCCCGAACTGGGTTTTCATGGATATAATCAATTTTTCCCATTACATCAATAACACTAAGGTCGATTGCATGATTGCCATCCTTCCATATTTTATAATTTTCAGCCCTCCTTGTTCTCCGGGCTTCAAAAGAAAAACGATCCAGGAGCCACTCCCTTCTACTTTCAGGAATCTCGTGTATCTTTTCAATAAATCTTTTGGAGGTAAACTTTTTAAAATCTCTTAAAAAGTCTGACAACGAAAACGGTTCACGAGTTCTTGCAACCAGATGCACATGATTGGTCATCACCACCCAAGCGTATAGCTCCAGATTTTTATGCTTCACGCAATAGTTTAAAGAATCTACCAGAATATCCCTGTATTCTTTCCTGGAAAAAAGATCTACCCATTTCACTACAGTTAATGTTAAAAAATAAGTTTCTTGTGAATGGCGAATAATATATTTGTATCCTGACATAAAAACAAAAAAATAATTACACGAAGGTAGTAACTTTTTATGTACGATACAATCGTACCACTCGTCCGCCGGCTCGTTGGAAACGAGGGCGATAAAATTTACTTTCCCTTTTAGTTATTTGACTCTTTTTTTCTCAGCAGCTTTTATTTTTCCAATATTGGCCAATTCAATTTCCGTCAGCCACTGATCCACCTTTTCATAATTTTTCCTGTACCAACTCTGCTGTGAAAAATAGCGGTCCATTTCTCCCCCCTTCTGAAAGATCAGGCCATACCGGGCGAAGATTTCATTTCTCATTATTTTAAGCTGACCAGGATCATACCTGTCCAGTTCATAGTCTTTCAGAAGTCTTTGGGAAACGAAAGGATACTTTCCCTCCCAAAAAGATTCTCTGCCTGAAATAAGCGGGCCAAATTCTCCCCCTTCGTTAAACCGGTAGGTCCAGGGCTTATCCAGCCACAATCCTGCCACTGTTCCGGATTGACTTGTATAGAAATCAAACATCCCATTTGTCTGATCGCTAAAAAATTGATTCCCTTCAATTCTAACATTGGAAAAAATCTGAAAGGTATCTTTAAATCCTCCTGTTCTACGGTCTTCTGTATAACAACGGCTTTGCGCCACTACAATAGAATCTGCAACGATCAATCTCAGGGTACACTCACCTTCTGAAACTCCATACTGATATACGCCTGAATATTCGTAAGTATTTTTCACTCTCCACTCCTTCAGATCTGTTTGTGAAATTTCCAGATCTGCATAATACTGACCATAAGAAGTAATTGAGCTAAAAAGTGCAAGTACAACTAAAATTTTGTTCATAATTTCTATTATTTACTGATTGATTTTTTTCATTTTCCTCTTGTCTGATGCGATACAATCGCATCGCTCATCCGCCGGCTCGTTAAAAACGAGGGCGATGCACGTATTACCAATCATTCCTCCGGAACTCCTTCAGTTTTTTCTGTATAAAGTTAAGATCCGTTATATTCTTTGTATAGAGAACGGAGAGCTGGTAGTATTTACTTGCCTGCTCCCGGTTTTTTAATTTGAAATAAAGATGAGCCTTAGAACTGTAGAATGCAAAAGCCATCTCTCCGGTCATCAACGGTTCAAGCGTATCCAGTTCTGAGATCAGAGATACGATCTCTTTATAATTACTTTCTGCAATGATCCTGTTGAGTTTGACCAGAACGGAAGAAGGTTCCAGTAATTCAAGCTGCTGATACAAATATACAATTTTCTGCCACTCTGTTTCCTGATAACTTTTTGAGCTACTGTGCACGGAAGAAATCAAGGCTTCCAGGTAATATTTATCCGGGTACTCCTGGTTATTTTTCGCTTGTTTGAGGTAATAAAAGCCTTCTGAGATCAGCTCTCCATTCCATAATGTTCTGTCCTGCTCTTCCAGAGACACCCAGCCGGCAGGATCCGTCCGGGCCTCAAATCTTGAAGTGTTCAGAAACATAAGTGCCAGCAAGGCATTCAGCGCTGAATTTTCCGGATGATAATTCAGTACCAGCTTTCCTAAACGAATGGCTTCATAGCACAAGTCATACTTGATCGCTCCGTTTTTCCGGGTAGTTTTATATCCTTCGTTAAACAGGAGGTAAATAATTTTCAGCAGATACTGCAGGTCCTCTTCCACCGTCATGAGTTGAGAAGGATCATATCCTGCTGAAAACCGTTGAATCGTTTCCTTGCTTCTCGCAATGATCTTTTTCACCGTTTCTATTTTCAGAAGCAAAGCATTGGCAATTTCGTTATAGCCAAACCCACACAAAAAATAGAGTGAAAGGATCACTTTGTTCCGTTCAGAAAAATCTGCTTTAGAGAAAAAGATCAACAGTCTAAGCTGACTTTCTTCCATTTCTTTTTCAGTAAAGTCCTCTTCCGGCATTTCCCTTCTCAGGTTATTCCGGTGGGCCAGGTGCAGGTTAGATTGCCTGATCTTATTCAGCAGTTTGTGCTGCGCTACCTTAAACAACCAGGCAAAGGAGTTTTCCGGAATACCATTAAAACGCCAGTTTTTTAATGCGGCCTCAAAAGATTCCTGAACGGCATCCACAATATTGTCAATTTCACGATAGCCATATTTCCTGGACAAATAAGCAACCATCTTTCCATAGTTTTCCCTGAAAAGATGGTTGGTAAGACGATTAATATCCTGTTCCGGATTTTTATGCATCGGCATGGATAATTTCACGGACCTCCAGGGTCGCTCCCCGTTTCAGATCAGGACAATCTTTGACAAGCTCTTTTACGTCCTCCAGCGAATCGGCAAGCAGAAAATAATAACCGCTTACACATTCCTTCGTTTCGATAAACGGCCCGTCCGTCACGAGATCATTTTTCAGGGTGATCCCTTTAGAATCCAAAGGGTTACCATCCTTAAAATGTCCTTTTTCCGCTAAGGCCTCCACCCATTTGATATGTTCCTCAATATCTGCCTGCATTTCCTCCACAGATAAGCTACCATAATTGGCCTCTTCACGAATGAGCATCAAAAATTCTTTCATAATCTTTTGTTTTGAAGTTAACTAATTTATTTTTTTCTCTAAGACAAGCAGACCTGGGAATTCGGGACAAAAAACGGAAAAGAGTTATAGTGCTCACCGGAAGCAACAATTGTATGATTCCTTTTAAGAGTTCCACTATTCCTTTCCTGCTAAACCACTGCCCTCTACACTCCCTTTTTTACAAAAAAACATAAAATACTAACAAACAATCATTTACATATACTATATTTTTATAGAAGGTATTGAATAGTCATAAAATCATAAGTTTAATTTACTATAATATAAATATTTAAATATTTAATATTAATTTTATAGCAGTTTATTAATAAACTGGAAAAAATAAATATTATGATTTTTTTTACAAGATTTATTTTTGGTTTCGTGATGCTATCACTGTATGCCCTGATGGCAATCGCGCAGGTACCTCCTCATATTAATTCCGGGAACCCCAATTTTCCCTTTCCACAGTATAAAGGTTATACCGGTGGCACTACCACACTTGCCCTCAAAAATCCGGTAGGAGTACCTCATGCCGAAATGGAACAACGGATGCGGGATGCCTATACCAAGATCTGCAATAATATGAGATACGAAGGCCATACCGTGGCCGGGGTCCGGTACATTCAGCCCAACAACGCACTGCCTATTTCCCATTGTACCTGTGTGGAA
>CAYTGJ010000149.1:10493-11167 GCA_964437245.1 uncultured Chitinophagaceae bacterium | reverse complement strand
GTCTCCATCGGCCGTCGCCTGATGGATCCGCTGGCAGAACTGGTAAAACTGGATCCCAAGTCCATAGGCGTAGGCCAGTATCAGCATGATGTAGATCAGAACCAACTAAAGCAAAGTCTGGACGACGTGGTGATCAGTTGCGTAAATGCGGTAGGCGTAGAAGTAAACACTGCGAGTAAGCAGATCCTAACCTATGTATCCGGATTAGGACCTCAACTGGCTCAGAATATTGTAGAATACCGCGACTCCAACGGTCCGTTCAAAAACAGGGAAGCCCTCCGGAAGGTAGCCCGTATGGGCGACAAGGCTTATGAGCAGGCTGCGGGCTTTCTCCGCATCTACCAGGCAGAAAATCCTCTTGATTCCAGTGCTGTACACCCGGAGAGTTATTTCATCGTAGAGCAGATGGCCAAGGATCTGGGATGCTCAGTAGCCGATCTGATGAAAAAACCGGAATTCCGTAAGCAGATCGATCTGAAAAAATATGTTTCTGAAAAAATAGGCTTGCCTACGCTCTCTGATATTTTCAAAGAACTGGACAAGCCAGGCCGTGACCCTCGTGAAAGTTTTGAGATCTTTGAATTTGCAGAAGGGGTCAACAAGATCAGTGATCTTAAACCTGGGATGAAACTTCCCGGTATTGTAACCAACATCACCAAATTCGGTGCTTTTGT
>CAYTGJ010000149.1:9418-10483 GCA_964437245.1 uncultured Chitinophagaceae bacterium | reverse complement strand
CTTGTACATGTGAGTCACCTTTCCAACAAATTCATTTCCGATCCTTCCGAAGCCGTAAAAGTGTCACAAAAAGTACAGGTTACCGTCTTGGAAGTAGATGTGGAAAGAAAGCGGATCTCTCTTTCGATGAAAGATGAAAATGCTCCCAAAACTTCCGGTAACAAAAAGGATAAAAAAGGCCCGTCTACTCCCGAAGGAGATATGCAAGCCAAATTGTCTATGCTGATGGGGAAGTTTAAAAATTAAGGCCACCCGATATGATTGTTCTACCCTTCTGTGACCTGTCTGAGGAAAAGTCACAGAAGGGTAATTATTCCAAAAGTAAGATACGAGCTACAAGATCCCGGATAAAGGGGATTCTATAGTCCAAACAACTTGATTTTATCTCGTATCCAGGATCTGGTATCTTATTTTTACAGAAGAGTTCCCTTTTTTAAAATAAAGCTTTCTTTCCAATTAAACCTCTACAGGCATTGCTTTATACCCTGTTTTGCAAAAAATGCAGCCATAAATCAAATTTCCCCTTTGTTTAAAAGGTCCCCACTACCCATTTCCCCTCTTTCAACAGCATTTTCCTGTTAAACCTCAGAGAAACACCCTCCTGTTATATTTCTCACGTTACAAAAATAATACAATTCAATATTCATTTTTACCTAAAACTATCATTCATTAAATTGTACTTTACAAATATTTATTTCACCAATACAGATATCTCAAATTATTAAAATTATCCTATAAAATACCGCATTCAATATTCAAAAAACACAAAATAACCTAATTAAATATAATTAATCAAATAAACATATATAATTTTATTTGAATTTACAAAAAATTATAAAATTGTACTTTAAACAATACAAAATAGTTTCGACCTTTGTAAGGAAATAAAAATAATACAAAGATGAAACAACAAAGCGGAATTACAGGGAATACTAAAGCGGTCATCACCCTGATCCTGATGATGGTCATTCAAACCATCTCAGCACAACAGTACACTACTTCTTACAACTCCAGAAAGAAAGCCCTGAAAAGGACTTATAAATGTGAGAATGTAGGGATTCAGAA
>CAYTGJ010000149.1:0-9408 GCA_964437245.1 uncultured Chitinophagaceae bacterium | reverse complement strand
GAAGGTTAAGCATTATCAGAGCCGGACGAAAACCAGCAGGAACCTGGTCTTTATTCCTCCTTCCAATTCTGTCATTCTGGCTTCTCTTACCAAAGAGCCGGAACTGAGTCTGGAACCGATTACAGAAAGACCAGAACTTACCAGTACTCCTGTAGTACCTACCACTCCGGAACTCAAAGACAGTATTGGAGAACCGAAGAGACGTTTACTCCCAATGCCGGTTTATTTCCGATACGATTCTTACCGGTTGGATATCATTGACCTTTCCCAGATCGCCCTTGCGGTAACCTATGTTAAGGAAGGTCATGCAATCACACTGGTAGGCCATACGGACAACTGGGGGAGTGAGCAGTACAACGAAATCCTTTCTGATAAAAGAGCCAATATCATCCGTGATATGATGATCGAACTGGGATGTAATCCTGAACTCATCAAAGCTCAGGGAGAGGGCGAAAAATATCCTGTAGCCCCTAACGATCACCATGAAGGAAGACAAAGCAACAGGAGAGTAGAATTTCTGATTGCGTTAAATTAAAGTACTGATTATATTTTGTTGAACACTTCCTCAGGTTTAAAGTGAAGGTGTTTTCACCTTCACTTTAAACCTGAGGATTGTTTATACTACCCCCACCAGGAGTAGCCTTAAAAATAAGGATCAATTGTTCTGGCTCACCCCTTTGAATTTATCTTGTTTTCTTCGCGGATCCGGTACCCAGGATCTATTTTTATCATAACTACTACATATCTGTATCAATCACTCTTTTTATTTTCTCTTCACTGCATCCCCTTACATCTTTTTATGCATGCAACCTGTTTGCTTTACATTATACGACAACATAAAATGCTGCTTATCTGCCTTGAAAAAGGTGATCTGAAGTAAAAATACGGATTGTACTTTTGACAGAAGTGCGTATCTCTCCCCCAGTATAAGCACTTAAAAAATTACAATATTATGGAATATCCACATTTTTTATCCACGTAACGAACAAAACCGCTTTAAAGGCCAAAAAATGCTATAAAAAGTATTTTAAAAATGTGGATAACTTCGTATTTATACTAAAATACGATGTAAGAATATACGTAAAATTACATAATAATGCAACATTTTTTCCTCTACAAATGTATATTAACATGTAATGAATTGAACAAAAAAGTAATTATTCATAGAAGAGGGGTTTCAACTTAAATCTGAAGTGTTATGAAATATAGAAACTTATTTTTAGTGATCTGCTTAATTGGATTAAGCCTATTCACAGTAAAATCTTCCTTAAAAGCACAAAGTGCAGGAGCACAGGGAAGAGTATATGCCAACTTTCTGGCAGACAGCAGCGCTGATTTTGCAGCCGCCCGGCTTGCAGTGGACGCTTCTGTTCACAATTTTGCCTATATTAATACTACGTTAGGAGTATTAACGTCCTCCTTCCTCAGTTTTAAGTTCCCCAGCAGTGGCAAAGCAGGGGATGCGATCACGGTACTCGTGCAGTCCGGAGGCTTGTTGAATACCTCCGTATTAAGCTGCATTCAACTGCGACTTTACAATTCAAGTGGGGCAAACGTAGCCAATGCCTCCGGAAGCAGTACCTTACAGCTTTCTCTTCTTTCCTCGGGCGATAGCGTATGTGCGATCCGGTATGTGACAGATCCGAATGCAAACTTTGAATTCGACCAGGTAGTGGTACAGCTTAACAATGTACTAAGCGTTAATCTGCTCCACGAGTTCAGGATTTATGGCGTTTTCTACCAGCCTTCCTGTCCTCCGGTAATGGCAGATGCTGTATATACACATGGTTCAAGTGTTTCTCCTTCTCTGTTAAGCGGATATGTGACCAATTCCAACAATGCCGTCAATCCTGACAATTCTTTATTTGCCAGCCTGATAGCCCCTCTTAACTTATTAGGATTACTTCCTTCTGCTTTTCTTGACCTGAGTTTCCCGGTAAATGGAAATGGCGGAGAATATGCAGGCTTCACGATAAGCCAGTCAAGCACTCTGCTCAACTTAAACCTGCTGGGCAATCTAAGTATTACAGCCTATAATTCCAGCAATACCATAGTAGCTTCTAAAAGCGGATTCAGTCTTCTTGACCTGAAACTCCTGAGCGGCACGACCGATCAATATACGCTTGGGTTTGTGACTCCGGAAGGAAACTACACTTTTAGTCGTTTAAGAATTAACCTGACCAGTACAGTAGGATTATTGTTGAATATCAATGTACATAATGCTTTCCATTATAAAATTGATGCGGCTCCGGTCAACATACTGGCAGGCGGGGATCTTTCATTCTGCCACGACAGTACAGTAGTGCTTACGGCCGATATAGCCACCACAGACAACAGCTTCTTATGGAGTACAGGCGAGACCACTCCGTCCATTACGGTAAACAGCACTGGTACCTATGCTGTAAGCGTTACCAATACGGCCGGATGTACCTTCTCTTCGGTACCGGTATCCCTGAATCAACTCCCTACGGCACCGGCTTCCCTTGAGCTGAGTCATGTAAAATGCAACGGTGGTAACAACGGAAGTGTACAGATCGTGCTCCCTGGGGGAACCAGCGATTACACATGTCTCTGGAATACCGGAGGAACTGACTTCTCCGTTGCGTCTCTGCTACCTGGAAATTACTTCGTGGATATTACAGAAACCGCTACGGGTTGTGTCACTAACTTCCCTGTAATGATCACAGAGCCAGCTCCGCTTCAATTGGCCGCTACCTCTTCTGAAGAGACCTGCCATGGAAAAGATGCCCGTATACAACTCATCCCGAGCGGAGGAGCCTTCCCTTATACCTACAGCACTTCAGGTATGATCCAGGGGAATGAAGTGATCGGACTGAATGCAGGAAATTATACGATCGAAGTAACGGACGCTAACTCCTGTAAAAACACCACTACTGTACAGATCACAAAAGTAGACTGTTCTACTCCGATCACCATTCACGATGTAATCACGCCTAATGACGATGGATACAATGATGTACTGTTCATTGACGGGATTGAACGATATCCTTTCAGCGACCTGATGGTATTCAACAAATGGGGGGACATGGTTTATGAGAACAACAACTACAACAACACCTGGACAGGTAATTCAACCTCCAAAAACGATGTGTTGCCCGCAGGAACTTATTTCTATCTTCTTAAACTGAACGGAAAAGAACTGCCTAACGGGAAAAGCGATTACACCGGTCACATTCTTATTCAACGATAACATAAACGTAACTGATTTTTCCATACTACACACCATTCTTAATTAAGAGTAATGAATACTATTATGAAAAATAACTACTCTATAGTGATATTACTGGCTTTTACCCTACTCCCTCTCATGGGTAAAAGCCAGCACTATCCGCACTACACCATGTTTATGTTTAATAAACTTATCTATAATCCTGCTTATGCAGGAAGTAAAGATATCACTACGGTAAACCTTTTTGGACGTAAACAGTGGACAAGTTTTCCCGGAGCTCCGACCCTTATGAACGTCTCTCTCCATGGACCGATAGGAAATTATATGAAAGCATTCCGTCCCATGGCTGCCGGGATAAGCATCAACAATGAAAAGATCGGGGTGACTAAAAATACCAACCTGATGAGCTATTATGCTTACCGGGTCAGACTGGGCAAAGGTTCTGTCCTTTCATTCGGACTACAGGCCGGAGTAGCCCTGTACAGCGCAGATTACAGTTCTCTGAATCCTTATCAGGCAAATGATCCCGAACTGGCCAATAATATTAACAACCGTCCGCTCCCTAATTTTGGGGTAGGAGCATACTATTCCGGTAAAAACTATTATGCTGGTTTTGCTATCCCAAACCTAGTTCAGAACACCTACAGCAGAAATACCGCCAATGTTCCAAATATGTCCGGCAACCAGATCAGAACTTACTTTCTGAGTGGAGGATATGTATTCACCCTCAGCAATGTGGTAAAAATGGAACCACAGGCATTGGTCAGGTATGCTGCGAACTCAAACTACACACTTCCCATGAATGCGGATATCAATCTTTCTTTCTTCTTCTATGAAAGACTGATGACAGGTATTACTTACCGCACAGATAAATCCCTGGAAGGCCTCATCTACCTGCAGATCACTTCCAATATTTATGTAGGGTATTCTTATGATTATGCACTCTCCGCACTCAGAATGTATAACAAAGGTACCCATGAGCTCACGCTCGGTTATGATTTCATAAGAGACCGTAACAAGTATATTAACCCAAGGTTTATCAAACTATTCTAAACTACAGTAAGTATGAAAAAGTACATTTTTAATGTATTCGTATTGACATTCCTGGCACATTTCTCCTGCTATAGCCAGATAAGCCGTGAGCTGCTGATTGCCGACTACTTATACAATCACTATGCTTTCAGCGAAGCAATCGAGCATTACGAAAAAGTCACTTCAGAGGTCAACGATGCCATTACGCTGGGGAAACTCGGCGATTGCTACCGGCTCACCAAAAATCCGGAAAAAGCCGCCGACTGGTACAAAGAAGCCTATAAAAAAGCGGGGTGCCCTGATTATGTAAAACTCCATTACGGACAAACGCTGATGACACTGGCTAATTATGAAGAAGCGCTTCCTGTTTTCAGAGAGTATCAGAAAAATAATCCCCAGGACAGAAGGGTGGCCAATATGATCATCAGTTGTGAGAAAAACGGAAAGATAGGAAACGATATGCCCGACGGGACTCTTTACTTTCAGAAATTCAACACCGACGGACTCGAATTCGGGCCTGCGGTCCGGAACGGACAACTTATATTCACCACCGATACTGTCTTAAGCGGCACTGCCGACAGAACCGATAAATGGACAGGATCTTCTTTTTACCAGATGTATAAGGTAGACTGTGAAGACGACGGACATTGTGATCATGAAATCAAAAAAGTAAGCAACAAAGTAAATACCAAATACCACGACGGTCCCTGCTCTTTCACAGGAGACGGAAGTAAAATGTATTTCACCCGTACCAATCATAAGACGCAACTACTGAGCAACGGCCCTGTAGCCGACAATAACGATGTAGTACATCTTCAGATCATGGTTGCCAGCGACTACGATATAGATAAACAGGATTATAAAAAAATAAAGCACTTTAATTACAATAGTCACTCCCACTCTACCGCACATCCAGCTATAAGCAGTGACGGAAACTGGCTTGTATTCGTGTCCGATGCTCCCGGCGGAGAGGGTGGCACTGATCTTTACATCACCAGCATCGACTGTAAAGGAAAATGGTCAAAACCAAGAAACCTGGGAATCATCCTCAATACAGAAGGCGATGAAATGTTTCCTTTTCTCGACGGAGACAGTGTATTGTATTTTGCCTCCAACGGTCACATAGGATACGGAGGGCTGGACATCTACAAGTCGAAATGGAACAGCCTTACCAAATCATTTTCCGAACCGGTAAACCTGGGAAAACCGGTAAACTCTCCTTACGATGATATGTCTTATGTGGTGGGCGACAATGCCAATGCCTACTTTGCGTCCAACCGGCCAGACAAGAAGAAAGGAGACAATATTTACAGTTTCCACAAAGGAAACGTTATGTTGTCCTTAAAAGTAATAGACGCTGTCACCGGCGACCCTATTCCTTCTTCCGTGGTAAACCTGAACAGCCCTCTGGACGATCGTACCTTAAACACGAACGCAAGCGGGATCGTGTCGTCTCAGCTTTATCCCAATGATCAGTATACTGCCAGCGTAAACAAGGCCGGATACGATCCTGCTAAAATTGACTTTTCTACTTTTAGTACTCAGGGGAATATGAAAATTGAAAAGGTGATCAAACTTACTCCTAATAGCAAAATCCAGTATCATGTAGTAATACTGGATGATAAAACAAAGATGCCGATCGATAATCCTATGCTGGTCTTCATTGAAAACGAAGGAGTCCGGACCGATTCCATCGCCCTGAGAACAGGAGAAGCCTATACTTCTTCCTTACAGCCCAACAAATCTTATCATGTATATGGGATCAAAAACAACTATTACAGCAACGAGCGGTTTATTTCTACCAAAAGTATCAAAACCACTGTATCCAGTACAATGATCTACGATACGATCTACATGACCAAGCTCCAGGTAGGTGGGATCTACAAAATAGATAATATTTATTACGATTATAACAAAGCTACCATACGCGAAAGTGCCAAACCTGCACTCGAAAGACTACTCGATGTACTTGCCCAGAACCCAGGCATGCATATTCAACTCAATTCGCACACCGATTGCCGAGGATCAGACAGCTACAATTTCAAGCTATCCAATGAACGTGCGCATTCTGTAGTAATGTACCTGATTGAAAAAGGAGTTTCCATAGACCGTCTTCAATACAAGGGATACGGAGAAGGAACTCCCGTTAATAACTGCGGATGCGAACAGTGTACAGAAGAACAACACCAGGACAACAGGAGAACTGAATTCCAAATCACTTCTCTGTAATACTACAAAGTCTGTTATCAGGATCACTGCAAAAAAATGTTGTTAAAATAGTAAACTGAATCTCTGATTTATTATCTTAAGAGAAAGTATATATTACTTTCAAAACAAAGGAGAGATGGAAGAACTATTAAAAGAGATTGGTGCACGATTAAAGAAATATTTTGATCACAGAAAACTGACGGTAAACCAGATGGGAAGGATGAGTGATAATGAAGGCACTCAGATCTACAACATCGTAAACGGAAAAAATTATGGCATGGATAAATTTCTCCGGGTAGCCCGCCAATCAGAAGACCTGAATTTATACTGGCTTCTGTGGAATGAAGGAGGAGACCAGAATATGCTCCGAAAAGATCTGCCGGCATCCGGTAAAAAGACTACCGCTGAAAAAGCAGATCTTCAGGCAACAAAAGAATTAATGTCAAAAGAAATAGAAAATTTAAAATCTACGATTACTTATCAAAGCATGACAATAGAAGTTTACAAAAATGCACTGGAAATCTCCAAAGCTTCTATTGAGGACCTTCGTAAGATCCTGGATTTTTACACTAAAAATGATTCTTCAGACAAAGATGATCTATTAAATTCTAACGTTAGTTAAACCCAGAACTATTATGGCTATGAATGTTATGAACTCCGCAAAAAGTCTACAGATTTTAGAAAAAAAGTATGAGCTGGTACAGGTCAATGGCAAGTATTACATTGAACTGGATGATTTTGACGGCTCGGAAAGTATTGTACAACTCAGCATCTCGCTGGCTGCCGAAAATGACATGTTACGTCTACGGATCAAAACATTGGAGAAAAAAATCAAATTATTAGAACTAAACGCCAACATGCGTTTCTAACTTTTCACTTACCAAACTATTTTTTACCGATTACTTTTAAAGTGAACTATCCATTTTTAGTATATATCGTAATCAGTCCTACCATCTGTCGCATTATCATGGACTGGTTACGATATTGTTTTTGCTTCCGGCCTCCTCCTGCTTTTTAAAAAGGCAGTCTGGCAGGCAATTCCCTTCCATCATTTTTATGAACAGGCTTTTATTCCCCTGTACAGTTAGGTATCTTTGGCCCCTGAAATTATCACCTACACAATTATACACTATCTACCATGGGAATGATCGGCACTATGCTGCAGGTAAGCGAATCGGAAATAGAGTCCTACAAACAAGATCCTGCTCTTTTTGAAAAAAGAATCTACGCAGAAGATTTCTTTGACGATCCGGACGTACTCGATCTGGATAAACTCTGGGAAGGAATGTTCTTTCTGCTGACAGGAAAAGCGCTATCCGGAATTGACGATGTGAAACCTCCTCTGCTCTGGTTTCTGATCAGCGACCGCTCCATTGACGAAGAACAGGACCTTGGCTATGGTCCGGCCAGTTATATCAACGCAGAAGAAGTAAAACAACTCTACGGGGAACTCAATAAGATCTCTGACCAGGAATTCAAAAAACGCTTCCAACCATCTAAAATGATGGAGCTGGGGATCTATCCTCAGATATGGGACCAGGGTCCTGAAATACTGGAAGAGCTATTCGACTGTTTCAACCGGGTGATGGACTTTTATGAAAAAGCATCCGGCAGAAATTACGCTGTCATCACTTTCATCAGTTGAGCTACTACTCCTGTTGAACCGTTGTCTCCTGCGCACAATGGCTTCTGAGAACATAAGCTTCTCTGACGGATCAACATGAAAAAGGTCAGGTACATTTCTACGTACCTGACCTCTTGTTTACTAAAAAGGCACTTTCGGGCTGCTTTTAACCGTCTTTTTCCCCTGAGCGGAACGGTTGTTTAATTCATTGAGCCTAGCGGATTGCTCCTGCCTCTGTTTTTCAGCCGCTTTCTGATTGATCTTTTTGTTTTTCTTGTTTATTTCGATCAACCGGTTGGCTTCGTTGGCGTGGTACCCCCGCAACTTGCCTTTTTCATACTCACTTAACCTGTAATTACCTGTTGCACAAGCACAAAACAGTATAGAAACAGATAATAACCATAGTCCTTTTTTCATGGGCCACCTCCTTCTTTTTGGTATACTCCTATTCTTTCTTGGTTTACGTCAAATTATGACCCGGAGTTTCCTTTTCGAAGTACTTATTTAGCTCCTCCCTCTCTCCTATCCGGATTGATTATTATACCATAATCCTTTATTTTGCTGCAAAAAACAGCATGTACGAATCTCTTGTAACTCCCCTTCTTACCTTTTACGGATCATTTCTGATCCTTTGCGGTATCGTCTCCGTCCTCTTCATCGGTTTAAAGGCCAAAACAGCGCTGCTTTCCGGCGGTACGGCCGGAAGCCTTGCCCTGCTGACGGCCTACTTCCTGTCCGTAAAAGCTACCTGGGCACCTTTCGCAGGTATTTTCCTGTGTACTGCGCTGTTCATCGTATTTTCCTGGCGTTCTGCCAAAACACTTTTCCGTGTTTTCGAGCTGATTCCTTCGAGCCATGAAGATCTCCGGGGCAAGGGAATTGCGTTTTTGATCATCAGCCTGATGGCCATCGTCACCTTGTTTACGCTGGTCCTTCAGATCATATCGCTCTTTGCATAAGGTACGAAAGGCTCTTTCCCTGTTAGGTTCAAACATACCGGGCATATTTGATATTCCGCCAATATCTTCGTAAATCGCATCAGTAAAATTCAACGATTCTAAAATTTAAAAGATACCCATGAGTAAGAAGAACAGAAAAGTAGATTCCAAAGAAGTAGGACTCGAAATAGGGCTGATTTTATTTAAATATTTTCTGAATACCGAATACCTTCATTATGGCTTCTTCTCCGGCGGGTTGGCTACAGAAGTGCAGAACCTTTCACAAGCTCAAATAAACTATGCTGAATTTCTGAAAGGCAATATCCCTTCCGGCGTCAAAACGATTCTGGATGTAGGCTGCGGTTCCGGGCGTTTTGCGCTTGAACTTTCCAACGCCGGTTATAAAGTAGACTGTG
>CAYTGJ010000148.1:6589-11363 GCA_964437245.1 uncultured Chitinophagaceae bacterium | reverse complement strand
GGAAGCTATTTCCGTAGGAACCGTATGTGCCCTGGAGAAAGAAGAATATATTCTTCCGCTTCACCGCAACCTGGGGATCTTTACAGGGCGGGGTATTTCCTCGCACCGTCTGTTCTGCCAGTTCCAGGGAAAACTTTCCGGATTTACCAAAGGCCGGGACCGTTCCTTTCACTTTGGCAGCAACGAGCATCATATTGTGGGAATGATCTCTCACCTGGGTCCTCAGCTTGCCGTGGCCAACGGGATCGCCCTCGCCGACCTGCTGGATAAAAAGAACCGGGTTACAGTAGTCTTCAGTGGAGACGCAGGTACCAGCGAAGGCGATTTTCACGAAGCCCTTAACGTAGCGGCAGTATGGAACCTCCCTGTGATCTTCGTGATAGAAAATAACGGATACGGTCTTTCCACTCCCAACCACGAACAGTTCAAAATAAAAAGCTTCACGGAAAAAGGTCCAGCCTATGGCATCGACACAATCCGGATCGACGGCAACAACCTGCTGGAGGTATACGACACGGTCAAAACAGCCGCTGCCAGGATACGTCAGACCCCCGCACCGCTTTTGATAGAAGCCGTTACCTTCCGTATGCGGGGGCACGAAGAAGCCTCCGGTACTAAATATGTTCCCAAAGAACTTTTTGACGCATGGGCCCAAAAAGACCCTGTCGAGAATTATGAAAAATTTCTCTTTGACGAAGGACTTCTTACTCATAAACAGATCCAGGATTTCCGGCTGGAAATAAAAGAGGAGATCGAACAGGGATTGAAATATTCGGAAGAAGAACCTTTCCCTCATGCCAACACTGAGACAGAGCTACAGGATATGTACATGCCGTTCATTCCTAAAATAGTCAACCCGGGAACCCGGATGAAAAGCAGCCGCCGGTATATTGATGCGATCTCAGACGCTCTCCGTCAAAGTATGGACCGCTACCGGGATCTTATCCTCATGGGGCAGGACATTGCAGAATACGGCGGCGTATTCAAGATCACAGAAGGTTTTGTACAAAAATACGGCAAGGAGCGGGTACGCAACACTCCTCTATGCGAATCGGCCATCCTCGGAGCCAGCCTCGGGCTGTCCGTCAAAGGGTTTAAATCTGTTGTGGAAATGCAGTTTGCCGATTTCGTCACCTGCGGGTTCAACCAGATTGTCAACAACCTTGCAAAATCCCACTACCGCTGGGGACAAAATGCCGACGTGGTAGTCCGTATGCCTACCGGAGCAGGCACCGGAGCAGGACCTTTCCATTCGCAGTCCACAGAAGCCTGGTTTTTTCATACCCCGGGACTGAAGATCGTATACCCTTCCTGCCCATACGATGCCAAAGGCCTGTTGAATGCAGCGATCGAAGATCCTAACCCGGTAATATATTTCGAACACAAACTACTCTATCGTTCTGTATCAGAAGAGATCCCGGACGACTATTATACCCTGCCGATCGGGAAAGCGCACCTTGTCACAGAAGGAGAAGAGATGACCCTCATCACCTACGGACTTGGTGTCAAGTGGGCACGGGAACTCTGTCAGGAAATGGCGGTAAATGCAGATATTCTGGACCTAAGAACCTTGCTGCCATGGGATAAGGAAGCCGTAGCAGCCTCCGTCCAAAAAACCGGTAAAGTGTTAATCGTAAACGAAGACACGCTGACCGGCAGCATTAGTGCCGAGATCGCTGCCTGGATCGGTGAAAATTACTTTGCTTCCCTGGACGCTCCCGTGATGCGGGAAGGAAGCCTGGATACCGCTGTTCCTTTCTCAAAAAATCTGGAAGAAAATTTCCTTCCACGTGAACGTATGAAAAAGAAGATCAAAGCATTAATAGAGTATTAAAGATGTCATTTTCTTGATTTTAAATAGGAAATTTAGTAGATTTGTTAGATAACAGGTTATGAAGTCTATGAAGAAAATTATGTATTCGGGAATTGTGTGTGCTTTTTTACTTGCCTCTCTTCCTGCCTGTAAGAAAAAGTCATATCCCTGTCCTGGTTTAGGTCAGGCAAGCGAAGCCGATATCAGTCAGTTTGACGAGAACGGTCAGTTAAAGAATTCCAAAGGCAAAAAGAAAAAAGGACCTACCAAACGTATCAATCATGATTCGGGACTTGTAAACAAAAAAAGTCCAAAGCAGATCAGATCTCCTAGAAAAACACATTTATAAGTTTCACCAATTACTGAATTATACCTGCAAGTGAAGGGAAAAAACATATATTTTATCGGGTCAGGGCGTTCAGTAAAAGTCCTGCTATGGGCAGGGATTCTGGCGATCTTTTTTACTACTCTGACGCACGCTCAGATCCGGCAGGACGGAACCACTCAAAAAGTACCGGAAGATAAATCCAAGAACACTTCGAAGAAAATCTCCAGCAAACAAAAAGGAGACCGTACCCCTGCTCAGCCTCGCACCAAAGCTCCTCAAAATGAAGGAGCCCTGCAAAAGACTCCTGCTCCCAAATCTCAAGGACCCAAGAATGAAGGGGCTTTGCAAAAAACTCCTGCTTCACGGGCTCAAGGGCCCAAAAACGAAGGAGCCATGGGAAAAACTCCGGAATCCAAAAGTCAAGGTCCCAGAAATGAAGGCGCCATGGGAAAGATCCCTCCGTCCAGAAGCCAGGGACCAAGAAACGAAGGAACGCTTCAAAAGATCAACCGGAATATTGAAAGAAACCAATCAAAGGAACTGACCAAACATGCCACAGGAGACCAGATTCATAAACAGCCTCAACGGGCTGATGTAGGAAACTATCAAGGCAACAGCCGTCCTGTAGCGCCTAACCAGGCAAACATCAATTACGACGGGGGCCAGAAAGTAAAAGGAAACCGCTCAGAGAGCCAATCTAAAAACATGGCCAAAAATGCGACCGGGGATGCCAAAATACCTCAGTCCAGAATGCAGGCTCCTAAAAACGACAATTATGCTGTCGTAGACCGGAACAAAGAAAAGAGAAAATCCCAGGAAATGGCCAGCAATGCCTCCGGAGATTCGAAAATACCTCAATCCCGTATGCAAGCCCCCAAACATGATAATTATGTAGTGGTGGACCCCAACAAAGAGAAACGCAAATCCCAGGAAATGGCCAAATACTCCACTGGTGATATGCCGATCTTCCAGTCCAAAATGCAGCCTCCTAAAAATCCTCAGGTATACGTAGCGGATAAAGGCGATAAGCGCAGGGATCTTTCCAAGCAAATGGCAAGTTACCAGGGCGACATGAAGCCATTCGAATCCAGGATGCAAGGCCCTAAAAATGAAGGAGCGCTGGTACTGGTCAGAGAGATGGACCGTCAGAAGCTGAAGCAGATGGCCAACTATGAGGGGGATATTCCTACCAACTATCTGGCCAAAAGAGCGAAAATGCGCCGGCAGAAAGAGCGTGAAATTGCCAGTTACAGTGGCGATATGCTTGTAAGAACCATCAAGAAGAAGGAGAAATCTATCCGGAAGAAAGGCAAGAAAATGGCCAACTACCAGGGAGATATCCTGATCAAGAAACGTAAGAAAGGAATGCATCCTAGTGCCGTATGGAAAGGCGGAAGAATGAAGAATTCTTACAAAGCCAAAGAGAAGTACAGAAAGCGGATGCTCAAGAAATACGGCAGAAACGATGGACTCGAAGTGCCGAATTATCAAAAGCAGAAAACTAAAAAACCAAAAGTAAACCAGAAGGAAAGCGAGATCTGGTACTAACCTCCTCTTCACCAAAATGCTCCGGAACTGATCTTCCGGAGCATTTTCCTTTACGGAAATATCGTTATGAAACTTTTATACGGTTTCTTTTTGTTTACTCTTTAAAAATAAGCTCATGCTATAAAATGTGTGGCATCAATGTATAAATCATTTACTATTAAAGCATTTTTGCTTTGACCATTCAAACTGAGATAACCTCCGGAACGTTACTCAGGAAATATTCTATAATCCCTTATTAATAAAATTGCGATGATGAACTGGCAGGAATTAACAGCAGAAGCAGAACTTGACAAAATCAAAGAATTATCCCAGGTACATCCGGTGGTGATCTTCAAACACAGTACCCGGTGCTCTATCAGCTCCGCAGCACTGGACCGTCTGGAAAGAAACTGGAAAGAAACCGAGATGGGAAATGTAACCCCTTACTATCTTGACCTGATCGCCTATCATCCGGTATCCAATAAGATACAGGAAATGTTTTACGTAGAACATGAATCTCCGCAGGTATTGATCATCCGGAACGGAAGGTGTATTTACCATGCCTCTCATATTGACATCAATTATAAAGACATCCGGGAGTGGACTACTACTCCCTAACATAACAGGGGGAAGAAAAGGCATTCCCTTTCTTCCCCCTGTCTTCAAAAGGATTCCGGCTTACTCGTTATACAGCACCTGTAACAGCGTCTGTCCTACAGCCTTCAGTGTATTTTTATCGATCACCTGCATATTATCGTCCTGAGTATGCCAGTAATCGCCAAAGCCAGAAGAGGGATCGTATTCAATAATATCGATCATCGGGATCTTTGCATAGCGGTTTACATAGACATGATCATCGGTAATACTTCCGGTGACCTGATGAATGAAATACTGGTTGTATCCCAGGGCGGAAGCCTGATCCCATATTTTATTGACTACACTTGGAGCAAATTCCATTGAAACGCCTTCTTTACTGAAACGGGCGCCTTTGGCTCCGACCATATCCAGTAAAACCCCATAAAACGCAGAGTAGTTGGGAACATGCTTATTCTTTGCCCAATACTGTGAACCCAGGCAATACGAATCATGATGCTCGCTTTTCCCAT
>CAYTGJ010000148.1:1061-6579 GCA_964437245.1 uncultured Chitinophagaceae bacterium | reverse complement strand
AAAAGAATAAAATCGATTCCTACCTTCGGTTTCCCTTCTGCTCCGGCAATAGCCCGTGCAATCTCCAGCAACACACCTACTCCGCTTCCACCGTCATTGGCCCCGTCAAACGTTTTAGCAGGATGCTTGCTGTCTTCATCAGACCAGGGACGGGTATCCCAATGGGCCGCCAATAAAATCCGTTTGGTTGCCTCCGGATGAATAGAAGCGATTATATTTTTGGCCCGCAACATTTTACCATCAAAAGTCTTTGCCTGAAAATCCTGCTCGATCACCTGCGCTCCATACTTTTTGAACTGCTGTACCAGAAAATCCGCACACCGTACATGAGGCACTGTATTAGGGATCCGGGGACCGAATGAAACCTGCTTTTCAATAAAAAAATAAGCACTATCCTGATCAAACACAGGAGCCTGTACCCTTGCCTTTTCTACTGGCTTTTCAGTGACCACCTGTGAAGAAGGCTTTCCTCCTTCTTCACAGGAAGACAAAAGAAATAACACTCCCACTACTCCCATGATAGTGGCTAATTTCCTGCGGAACCTTACTGAATCCTGGTATATCTTGTTGTTCATCGAAAAAGCGCTGCTTTATATAATTTCAAGTCTAAGATTATTCTTCATATGCCCAGTCTACCCCCTGCTTCATATCTTTCAATACAATGCCTTGTTTTTTAAACTGTGCACGGATCATATCTACTTTATCATATTGCTTGTTAAACTTGGCCTCTTTGTACACTTCAATGAGTGCCTGAATAAATCCGTCTACATCCGAAGATTTTTCTTCAACCAGCCCAAGTATATCCTCTACAAATATCTTGAATGTTTCGATCATCGCAGAGAATACCGGTTCTTCAAGAACGGCAGTCTGTATACTTCCGGTATACACGGAATTGATCTTTTTCAGCAGGTTGAACAAATGGCCGATCGTAACAGCGGTATTGAAATCATCGTTCATCCCCTCAAAACACAGGTCGGTCAGCTTTTTGATCTCCTCATTCAATTTTACATCTTTAGGAAGATCACCTTCCGTATAGACCAGGTTTTTCGACACCCGCAGCCCGTTAATTATTTTCTTATATCCTTTGTTAGCCGCTACCAGTGCATCGTTGGAAAAATCAAGCGTGCTTCTGTATTGGGCCTGCAGAATAAAGAAACGTACCGTCATCGGGCTGTAAGCTCTTTCCAGCAAAGGACTGTTTCCCGTAAAGAGCTGATTCATTGTAATGAAGTTCCCCAGCGATTTGGCCATCTTCTGACCATTGATGGTGATCATATTATTATGCAGCCAGTACTTGGCCGGACTGCATTTATTACAGGCATACGATTGAGCGATCTCACTTTCATGATGCGGAAACATCAGGTCCATACCACCTCCGTGGATATCAAACTGCTTGCCCAGGTATTTGCTGCTCATTGCAGAGCACTCCAGGTGCCAGCCCGGGAAACCATCGCTCCAGGGAGAAGGCCAGCGCATGATATGCTCCGGAGAAGCTTTCTTCCACAAAGCAAAATCTGCTGATTTTCTTTTCTCCTGCTGTCCGTCCAGATCTCTTGTACCCGACAAAAGGTCTTCTACTACCCGGCCGGATAACTTTCCATAATCTCCTCCCTGCGCATATTTTTCTACATCAAAATAGACAGAGCCGTTGCTCTCATACGCAAAGCCATTTTTAATGATCTCTTCCACCATCGAGATCTGCTCGGTAATATGCCCGGAAGCATGCGGTTCTATACTTGGAGCTTGTACATTCAGTTTTTTCATGACCTCATGATAGGCTTCTGTATAAAGCTGTACGATCTCCATTGGTTCCAGTTTTTCCAGGCGGGCCTTTTTGGCAATCTTATCTTCCCCGTCGTCCGAATCCTGCTCCAGATGTCCTACATCCGTGATGTTGCGCACATAACGTACTTTATAGCCAAGGTACTGAAGATAACGATAGACCACATCAAACGTAACAGCCGGCCGCGCATTTCCCAGATGGGCCTCCCCGTATACCGTAGGACCGCACACATACATCCCTACATGAGGATCGTTCAGCGGTTCAAATTTCTCTTTCGTCCGGCTAAGGGTGTTGTAAACTCTTAATTTCTCTTTCATTTGTATAGTTGCGCTTCCTGCCAATGATCATTCCTCTTCTAGTCAAAAACATACGAAGCGGAGATCGGATAATGGTCAGAGTAAGTCATTTCTTTATGTACCGTAAATTTATTTACATTCAATCCTTTTCCAAAAAACTGGTTATCAATTCTCAATAAAGGGAGTTTTCCGTTGTAAGTTACCCCAAAGCCTTTTCCGGCCTTTTGAAAAGCATTGTCCAGCACATCGCTGAGTGCCTCATAGGCATAGCCATAAGGAGGCTCGTTCAGGTCACCACAGACAATCACTTTGTACGGACAGGCTTTTATATGCCTGATCAGCTCATCGATCTGGCGTCCCCGCTGGATACATCCGTTTTTATACCGGAGTAAAATATTCACCCACTTATTTCTCGATTCATCGTCGAACTTAGAGTTGATGATATCGTTT
Organism: uncultured Chitinophagaceae bacterium; assembly: GCA_964437245.1. GTDB lineage: Bacteria > Bacteroidota > Bacteroidia > Cytophagales > Cytophagaceae > JANYCO01. The sequence continues at coordinate 4,050 of CAYTGJ010000148.1, read as the reverse complement.
TCATCAATGGACATCGATTGCAGATGAATATTATAAACCCGGACGATCTCTTTTTTGTTCACCTTTATGTCGGCATAGATGATCTGATTGTTAGAATTACTACGGAATTTAATTTCTCCTCTGCCCACGATCGGATATTTGCTGAAGATCGCCATTCCGAATTTTTGCCTGCTATGTACCAGGAAAGGTTTAAAATACGAATGAGGGAACTTCTTTGAGATCTCCTTCTGCGTAAAAAATAACGGATCTGTTTCACTGACAAAAAACTCCTGCAGGCAAACGACCTCTCCATCAAAATTCTTGACCCACTCCTGCATTCCCCTGGACGACCGGTTATCTTTGTCACGTAAATGAGCGTATACATTGAAAATCCTGACATTACAATTCAGGACCCGGAAATCCTTTTGGTCGTTCGTGATTTTTCCTATGGCCAGCGACCGGTCCAGAAACTTATAGCCTATCAGTATCGTAACCAGCGATAAAACAGCCCAATAACGGGGCTTTTTAAACATCCAGACCAGTACAAAAACTATATTTATTGCAATAAAAAATGGGATAAGGAATATTAAGAATCCTCCAATGGGCAGATCTTCGGGCTTTACATCGGGGATATAGTACAGGAGCAGGGTCAAAACTACTGTTACTATATTAGAAATCAAGGTAAAGCCTATTTTCACCGGTCAAAGTCTATGTTTTGTAAGCTGCAATTTCATTATTTTTGCATTAAGAATGGATATATACGGGCAATATTTTGTTTATAATCTGATTTTAGTTAAATTTGCACCGAAATTAAGGTAGATAAAAGAGGGGACAAAGTCCCCTCTTTTATTTGAAAACTTGGCAAAAAAAATGGAATTAAAGGACACTGTAAGAGTATTGGCGGAACAAAGCCTACCCGGAAATGAGTTCTTTATTGTAGAGGTGAAAGTCACCGGAAAAACGAATCAGCAGAAAGTGCTGGTTACTGCCGACGGAGATAAAGGCATCAGCATTGATGACTGTGCTGAGCTAAGCCGCAAACTTGGTGACGCCCTGGATGCCTCCGATTTGTTTCAGGGAGCCTTCCATCTGGAAGTTTCCTCTCCGGGAGCCGATGAAGTAATCCGGAATCCAAGGCAGTATCTGAAAAATACAGGCCGGAGACTGGAGATCCTCAACGAAGAAGATGAGGTGATCATTGGGAAACTGGAAGAAATAAAAGAAAACAGTATCATCATTACTCCTGAAGTAAAAAAGAAAAAATCTTCGGGGAAAGATAAAAAAGAAGAGGCTGTCACAATGGAAATTCCATACAGCAAAATTAAAAAATCAAATGTTATAATTTCATTTAAATAAAATGGAAACTACTGCTTCGTTAATTGAATCATTTGCTGAATTTGCAAAGTCTAAAAACATTGATCGCCCTACAATGATCAAAATTCTGGACGACGTCTTCAGGACAATGATCAGAAAAAAATACATAACTGATGAGAACTTTGATGTGATCATTAACGCAGATAAGGGAGACCTTGAAATCTGGTGGATGAGAGAGATCGTATCAGATGATTTTGCAGAAGATAGCTTTGATTACGATGAGAACAAACATATCTCGCTTACAGAAGCCCGCAAAATAGAAGAGGATTTCGAAGAAGGCGAAGAAGTTGCGAAAGAAGTAAAACTGGAGGATTTTGGCCGGAGAATGGTACAAACTGCCCGCCAGACCCTGATCCAGAAAGTAAAAGACCTTGAGAAAGATATTCTTTTCCAAAAATATAAAGAACTGGTAGGAGAGATTATTGTAGGAGAAGTTTATCAGATCCTTGGAAAAGAAGTGTTGCTGGTAGATGCCGATAATAACGAACTCGTTTTACCGAAAAATGAGCAGATACACAAAGACCGTTACAAAAAAGGTACAAATGTAAAAGCCGTAGTACAGAGAGTGGAAATGACAAACGGGAATCCGAGGATTGTTCTTTCCAGAACCTCTCCCACTTTCCTGGAGCGCTTGTTTGAGCAGGAAGTTCCGGAAGTATACGATGGTTTGATTTCGATCAAAAAGATCGTAAGAGAACCAGGAGAAAGAGCGAAAGTTGCCGTAGAATCCTATGATGATCGCGTAGATCCGGTAGGAGCTTGTGTGGGGATGAAGGGATCCAGGATCCACAGCATCGTACGCGAGCTGGAAAACGAGAACATAGATGTAATCAATTTTACCGATAACATTGAGCTGTATATTGCCAGAGCGTTGAGTCCTGCCAAAATATCCAGCCTGAAAATTGACCAGGACAGCGGTAAAGTAGCTGTATTCCTTAAACCTGACCAGGTTTCTCTGGCAATCGGAAAAGGTGGTCAAAACATAAAACTGGCGAGCAAGCTGGTAGGACTGGAGATCGATGTATTCCGTGAAGCATTTGAAGAGGAAGACGAAGATGTGGCCTTAACAGAATTCTCAGACGAAATAGATGGCTGGGTACTGGATGAGCTGAAGAGGGTAGGACTGGATACAGCGAAAAGTGTTTTAGCATTGTCCAAAGAGGATTTGCTGAGACGCACCGAACTTGAAGAAGAAACTATTGAAGATATCGTAAATATTCTTAAACAGGAATTTGAATAAAATATGGGGCAATTCCGTATTTTAAAATAAACTAATAAACGTATAAACGTACAGAATGTCAGAAGATAAGATGAAGCGACTCAGCCAGGCGGCTAAAAATTTAGGTATAAGTGTTGCCCGCGCAGCAGAATACCTGGTTGCCAAAGGGTATGAGGTGGAAAGTAACCCCAATTCAAAGATCACTTCGGAGCAGTTTGAAATACTCATGAAGGAATTTGAATCTTCAGCTTTGGAGAAAAAAGAGGCTTCAGAAAAAATTATTGGGAAGAAACCGGAAAACGTTGTCATCAACGCTGTCAATTCTAAAAAGAAAACGGAAGATGAGGACGAAGACATCCTCATTAAAAATCTCATTTCCGAAAAGAAAGAAAGAGAGAAGAACGCCGCCCTTGAAGA
>CAYTGJ010000148.1:0-1051 GCA_964437245.1 uncultured Chitinophagaceae bacterium | reverse complement strand
GTAGAGCCTCCGGTAACAGAACCCGTTCAGGAAGAGGAGCCGGCCACTACGGTGAAACTTCAGGGGATAAAAGTAGTAGGCAAAATTGAGCTGGAAGAAAAGAAGCCTAAAAAAGGGCCTTCTACCAAACCTACAACCAAAGAGACACCGACACCTCCGAAAGAGATAAAGGAGGAAGTAGCTCCGCCGGAAGTACAGGAAGAAGTAGTAGCCAAAACTGAAGAGGTTGTTGAAGAAGCTAAAGAAGTAGTTCCGGAAGTTAAACCTACTCCGGAAGTAACGATCAAAACAGAAAGCACTCCTCCTACCGAGTTGATCGAAGCCAAAGCAGAAACACTGAAAGGTCTCACCGTTTTGGGGAAAATAGAACTCCCTACTCCTGTCGACAGAAAGAAAAAAGTCGAAGACGACAAAAAAGACAAGAAGAAAAGAAAACGTGTTCGTATTACCTCCAGCCCTGTAAAAAATTTCACCGAATTTAATAAAGACGGAACCAAGAAGCCTCCTTTTGATAAAAACAAAGGAACAGAAAAAACAGCGGCCTCGGATAAAGAAATTCAGGACAAGATCAAGTCTACTCTGGCTAAGCTAAGTGGTAACAACAATTCGAACACTAACAGAGCCAAATACAGAAAAGATAAGAGAACAGCCTTAGCAGAAGCAAACGAAGAAAGATTACTTCAGGAAAAAGAAGATGCTAAAACGCTGAAAGTAACAGAATTTATTTCTGCCAATGATCTGGCCTCTATGATGGAGGTTTCTGTAACCCAGATCATTTCAGCCTGTATGTCTCTCGGAATGTTCGTTTCTATTAACCAGCGACTTGACGCCGAAGCGATTACTGTTATTGCAGACGAATTTGGCTACAATGTACAGTTTACTTCTGCCGAAGAAGAAGTGGATGCCGAAGGTGAAGAGAAAGAAAATCCTGAAGACCTGAGCGGACGTGCTCCTATCGTGACCATCATGGGACACGTAGACCACGGTAAGACCTCTCTTCTTGACTATATCAGAAAATCAAAAGTAGCGTCCGGCGAAGCAGGTGGAATCA
>CAYTGJ010000147.1:5503-11508 GCA_964437245.1 uncultured Chitinophagaceae bacterium | reverse complement strand
TGTGCGAATCTTAATACCGTAGACCTTTCTGCTTCTGTTGATCAGGCTGGTTTTGAAATCGACTGGACAACCTCTGGAAGTGGAATCTTTACTCCGGATGCTCCGGCTTCGGCCTTTACCACTACATACGCCTTAACAACTCTTGATAAAGCTGCGGGAACCATCGTTCTGACTGCTAACACGGTGAATCCTCCGGGCAACACCTGTAAGAGAGCTTTTAAACAATATAAAGTAAAAGTCATTCCTCTTCCGGTGGTAGAAGCCGGTGCTCCGATAACCGTTTGTCAGACGACTACAGCTATTGATCTTTCCGATGCGAGCTTCAGTCACGCCGGTAGTGCAAGCTGGAGTACTTCCGGATCAGGAGTATTCGGAATTGATAACACAACTGTCGGAACCGGATCTGTATACTATCCTACCTATTTAGGTACTCCGGGAACAAATGATGTGGATCAGCCGTCTATTACGCTTACTCTTACGGCGGCCGGATGTTCTACCATTACCGACACCAAAGTGATCAATTTCATTACCAGACCTGCAGCCGATGCAGGAGCTCCTGATACTGTATGTTTTGAAACAAACTCTGTATCACTGACAGGAGTACCTGCTAATGCCAGCAGTGTAAACTGGAGAGTAGCAGGTTCTGCTACAACATTCGCCAATACACCTGGTGCAACCTATAATCTTACTGCCGCAAACAAAGCTGCCGGATTTGTAGACCTGGTGTTTACTGCGAACGGAAACGGAAGCTGCGGACCTGCCAGAGATACTGTACGAATCGTTATAAGGCCTTTGCCTACTCTGGAAGTAGGGCCGAACGCCAGCTTCTGTTCTCAATCGATTGCTGAAGTATTACAGTACAACTTCCCTCCTGTCAGTGTAACAGGTTCCGGCATTAGTCCTGTCGTAAGCTGGTCTACCACTAACATGGCCAACTTAGATGTTTATAATCCGCTTGCCCCTGTTTATACCATTACGAACAGCGATATAACGGCAGGAAGCGTAACAATCGTTGGTACTGTCAGAAGCCATCCTTCCTGTGTGGCAGTGAATGATGCGATGACCATCAACATCACCAGAGCTCCGAGATTGAATATCGGACCGGACATCAGTGTATGTGCTTCTTCTGATACTACTTTAGCATTGCATGCATCCTCTACTTATAGTACCGGAGTACCGTCCTGGTATACCGATCAGGCAGGATTCTTCGACAATCCAAACTCCTACAATCCGGTATACGATCCGGATCCTACAGAAGAGATTGACGGACAAACAACTGAAATCATAGCCATGATCAGCGGACAGGGATCTTGTCCTCCGGCTTACGATACACTTTATATTCGCTATACGTCCATTCCAGTTTTAGCAGATCTGCTGGATACCGTAATATGTTTCACTAACGGTGTACCATTTACTTACGGTGTTTCTACAGGTATCCTTGGAGACTGGACAACTTCTTCCGGTGCTTTCCTGGCTCCCGGAGGAACAGGTCAACAGGCCGTAACACTGGAAGCTACAGCTTTCTCAAACAGCACTATCACGATCACTTTTGATCCTACCAGTGTCTGCTACGGAGCACAAACGGCCGACGCAACGTTGACCTTAGTGGAAGCACCGACGATCTCGGTAACCTCTCCGCTGGATGTGTGTCTAAATAATTACAGCACTCCGCTTGACCTGGCCTCTGCACCTAACCATGCAGGGTCTGTATCCTGGAGTCTTGTACAAGGCTCAGGAACCATCGGCTCTGGTAGTAGTGCAGATGCGACCTATACTGTAAATACCAATGATTTTGCGCTGGACAGCATTCTTGTAAAAGTAACAGCTTATTCGGCCAATCCTTCTTGTCCTATTGCAGAGGACACGGTGACCATTTATACACACCAGGCTCCTACGATTGCTCTGGCCGATCAGATCGTATGTTCTGATCAGGTAGGCGTAGCAAATGCGATCACGCTTGAAGGAAACATAAACGGAACCGGTTATACAGGGACTACCTGGTCCAGCGGTGCACTTTCTGCTATTGACAATGTCAATGCGATCCCAACTACCGCTACCCTGGGTTCATTCCCGGCTACCGTTACACTTACAGCAAACGGTCTGCATTCAAGCTGTGCGGCAGTTAATGCATCATTTACCATCAATCCACAGGCAGCTCCAGTGGTTAATATCACTACGGCCAACATACCGTTATGTACCAGTACTTCTCTTATAAATTTATCAGGCTCTATTACCATAGCAGGAGCATCACCTACTGATGGCTTCTGGTCCAAAGTAAGTCCAACGACCGGAGGAGCCTTTACTCCTAATGCATTTGGTTCTACGGGCGTGAGCTATATTCCTTCCGCTGCGGATGCAGCACAGCCTAATGTGATCCTTCGATATACGATCACGGACGTAGGCGTTTGTACCAATACTTATTCCGGTGATATTCAACTGAACTTCTCTAATCAGAAAACAGTGGCAGCCAGTCCGTCTCCGATCACTTTCTGTGCTCAGGACAACGCTGTAAGACTAACCGCCTATCCGTCTCCCCTATTGGGAGATCCTCTGGCTCCTGTCTTACAATGGGACAGAGCTACCGGTTCAGGAGCATTTACAGGAGCTACCAATGATAGTATCGCTTTTTATGATCCTAGCACAGACGACATTAATAACGGAGGAGCGATCATTGTAGTAAGAACCACCAATAATACGGCCGTAGGATGTCCGGAAGACTCGGCTTTAGTATCACTCTTGCTGGTTCCTGTTCCTTCAGCTATTGTAAATGCCGGAGACTCCTTAATGTCTTGTAAAGACCGTGAGTTTATGAATTTACAAGGAATCATCATCAATGCAGAAGGTGGAAGATGGAGCCTGTTGAGACCTGACGGTTTCCAGACCTCAGGAGTAGAAGCTTCCGGGACCTTCTCTGATGAAAATGATCTGGAATCGCTGTACTACATCACTTCTTCCGATACTACGAAACAAAGGGTTCGTTTGTATCTGTATTCCGTAGGACAAAATGCATTCTGTAGCCAGGTAGTCGATTCGGTAGACATCATCTTCCACGAACTTCCGGTTCCTTCCATTACAGTAGGAGCTCCAAGTGTATGTGCCGATGTTGATTCGATCAATCTGACAGGAATCTTTACTCCACTGGGAGTAGACGGTGTGTGGAGCAGTTCAGGAGACGGTTACTTCACTAACCTGGGGGCTTATGATCCGACTCCGATATACATTCCGGGACCTTCCGACATTGCAGTAGGAAAAGTCATCTATACCTATACATCTAACAGTTACCTGGATTGTAAAGCGTATTCCACCAAAGACAGTACCATTATCACTCCTAAGATACAGGCCAATGCAGGTCCGGATCTTACCGTTTGTGGAAATAATACTACAGGTATAACGCTGAATGCTACCCTTTCTCCTACCGGTATTATAGGACAATGGGAACCAATCGGTGTACATGGTACGGATTTCGGAGGGACCTTTAATTATACTCCGGGAAGCCTTCAGGCTACATATATACCTGCTGATACAATTGATCCTGTGATGGGAGCTGTTGCTTTCCGTTTCCTGAGTACTAATGGTGCTCCATGTAAGGCCGATACATCCAATATGATTCTTCATATTGCTCCTGCTCCTACGGTTACTATCGCAAGCAATACCCAAACCGTTTGTAACGATGTATCCAGTATAAATGTCAACGTGACCAATATCACTGTTGCCACACAAGGCTACTGGATAACGTCAGGAACTGGAAACTTTGTGAATCCTACGGCATTGAACACCCAATATCAGTTTTCAACAGCCGACCTTGATTCGACCAATATTACGATCGCTTTTATCACAACCGGTAATACCAGCAATGGTAGCTTGTGTAATCCTGCGGCAGACGCCATGGTAATCACGCTGAAACCTAAACCGGTGGTGACCGCGGCCTCTCAATACAACTGTATCACTCCTATCGGGGTTACGCTGGACAACAGTAGTGTAAGTTATGTAGATCCAGGATCCTCGGGTGTATGGACTACTAACTCTGTTGGAATCCCTGGCCAGTTCTCTCTGGATCCTTATATAAGTGATGCCACAGGAAATGCGACCAGTTATTTCCCTTCTACCAGTGATATTGAAAGAGGTACTGTTACCCTTACCCTTACTTCTGTAGGAGCAGGAACCTGCCAGCCAATAAGCCGCTCGGTTACACTAAATGTATCGAATACTCCGATTGCGGATGCAGGTCCAGACTTGTTCGTTTGTAACAATGATGTGGTATCACTAAAAGCAAATGCACAACCAAATCTAGTACAGTATGACTGGGAATCTTTCGTACCGGCAGCCCCTGTATTAACAGCATCCGGTCTGGAAGCACAAGCAGGTCCTATAACCGGTCCTACTTCATTCAGACTGACGGTAACAGACATCAGAGGTTGTACGAATCTCGATACCATTGTCGTAAATGCCGTTCAGAATCCGAATATCCAGCAACCAGAGCAGCAATGTTATGATTATTATGGATACGTGACAACCAATGTCACTGGTACTACTTCTCCTTTGGGGACTTACCAATGGTATTATAATAATGCTTTGATGAGCGGAGAGAACAGGGATACTGTGCGAATCACTCAGCCTGGTGTTTACCAGGTATACTACAGCCTTGGAGCATGTAGTGTACCGTCGCTTGGTTCTACCATGGTACTGGATGTACCAAGAATCCTTACGCCTGATTTCATTGGCTGTAACGATGATTCTGTTACTGCGACAGTACTCGAGATTCCAAATGCACAACTGGCTGGTTTTGCACCACCTATCAAGCCTTATACTTATGATTGGACTCCAGCCAGTAGCAGTACCACCAGTACGGCAAGACTTGCTACTCCGAGTCTGAATCCGCTGGTAATTGACACGCTGACATATTATGTTACGGCAAGCTATACCACTGCTCCGTTTGGCCTGACTTGTACTTACCTTGACAGTGTGCGGGTTATTGGAATTCCGGTTCCTGATCCTCACCTGGTAGACTCTGCTCAGGTTTGCGAAGGACAGATTATTACGCTGGATGCCAACACACCTCCTAGCAACCTACCGTATTTGTCTCTGTTTAACCAGACAATCGAATGGTATGCGGCAGGATCTCCGACTCCTGTATTAGGTAATCAGGCAGTCTTTAATCCTCAATCGTCCGGTAACTATGTTGTAAAAGTAACAATTGATCAATGTACAGGAGATGATACGGCAAGAGTGGACTTCCGTCCATTCCCTCCGACCTCCCTGCCGGATGAACTCAAAAGATGTATCGAACAAGTTGGTTCTGTAACACTGGATGCGGGTCCGGGTTCTGTAGGAGCAAACGGACTTACAGGAGTAACCTATCAGTGGACTTCAGGACCTGGCGATCCTGCGTTGAATACTTCAACCAGCCAGACAACCGTGATCACTTATCCAATGATCAAAGATCAGGAAGATGAGCAGATCCTGGCCTTTGTCACGATCACTAACCAGTTTAATACCGTGAGCTGTCCGGTCACCGACACTATACTGGTAAGAGATGTTTGTGTTCCTCGTGTATTCCCTCCAACGGTATTCCATCCGGGAGACGGGAATCCGATCGATGCAGAGTTTACTATCAAAGCGAAATATCTGAGTAAGTTCAAGATCACTGTATACAACCGTTGGGGTGAAGTGATCTTCTATTCAGAAGATATCAATAAAAATTGGGATGGAACATATCGTGGAGAGTTGATGCCGGTGGGGGTATATGCTTACATCATCACTTACGAGGGAACTGATGAAATGACTCAGGGACCTTATAAGAAAGAAGGACGTATTGTACTGGTTCGGTAAATAAAAAATCTAACTATATCCACTTATGAGAAGGATCTTGTTTCTGTTAACACATATGCTTGTATTCTTAGGAATACAAGCATATGCTCAATCTGTTGTGATCTGTGTCACCGCCAATGGAAATCCAGTTCCTTCGGATAAGAATGTCATTTTATGCCGGAACGATACAATAACTC
>CAYTGJ010000147.1:0-5493 GCA_964437245.1 uncultured Chitinophagaceae bacterium | reverse complement strand
CAATAACTCTTCGGGCTTTAAACTGTGCTTCTACTCCCGAAACAAATCTCTCTTATAAATGGAATAACATAGACGTTTCTCCCTTCACTGATTCTGTCCGCGCCTCCGTACTGGCAGCTCATCCAGGTAGATGGGTGATTACAATTACAAATAACGTCACTTCTGCAATTACCAGGGATACCATTATTTTATCTCATCCACCTGCCATTGGAGTTACTCTGAATGATGCTCCTCTCCCGCCGGTTTGTCCTCTTGTATCACAAACCATTACCGGGACTCCTTCCGGCCCTGTCGTTTCTTATCAATGGTATGAATATACTCCAGCAGGAGTTAAGATTTTATTGAGCGGACAAACCAATAGTTCTTATACCTTTACAAAAAAAATGACCAAGTACATTCTTGAAGTAAAAGACATTAACGGTTGCATAAATTCTGAGATTTCTAAGACCTTGGGCCAATCCAACGCCCTGATAATCGATTTACCAGATGATACTATTATTATTTGTGAAGATGTTCCTGTGAGCCTTCAAAGTGTTTCTCCTTCAATTGGGTACGGGGTAGATAGTGTTCCCTCAGCTGGTCCAAATGGTTATGAATATTTCTATAGATTGGTCAACAGTGCAGGTAACTTTTTATTGACTCCCCCAACTATTTCTTATGAAATTGTTCCTCCGTCTTATACTACCACTCCTTCTAACCCAAACAGTATGCCCATTATTGGGATCAATAAATATGTACTGAGAGTAGGAACTTCAGGATTTACCTGTCCGAATGCAGATACGCTTGTAGTGATTGTCAGACCTAAACCAGCTTTCACCTATAGAGATACTCTTCTATGTGCGGGAGCTGCCATCACCATGATTCCTACAATCACCGACGGAGCACCAGTGACCGGATATTCCTGGTCTCCCGCTACAGGCCTCAGTAATGCTTCAATCGGTCAACCGGTCGTAAGCGGATTACCAGGGAATCAGACCTACAACATCACTGCATCCAATACTTGTGGAAGTTCAGTATCTTCTGTTCTCGTAACCTATAATCCTCCGATCAGTATCAGCCTTTCCAATGATACTACGATTTGTATCACCCCTGCAGGAACGGCTTCCTTATCAGGATCCGCCTCTGGTGGAGTTCCAGGAAGCCCTACTCCTTACCATTACCAATGGTCCTCCTCCGGCTTGACAGGAAATCCTACTACATCTTCTATTGTCGTGACTCCAACTGTTACGACCAGTTATGCTCTGATGGCTACTGATGCTAATAATTGTACAAACACCAGAAGTGTAAGCGTTCATCTGTATGGCCCTCCTATTCCGGAAATCCCTTCTCCGCAGGTGATCAATGAAGATTTTGGTACTGTACTGGATGCCGCAGGCCCCGGAAATGCCGGAATGAGTTTCCTATGGAAAACCGATAACAGCCCTATTGTACTGAGTACCCGTAGTTCCCTTTCACTGGAATATCTGGGTCCCGACACTACATTTTATGTGGCCATTGTAATGGATCCATCCAATGGCTGTCTTAGCAGTGACACTGTAGCAATCCATTCTATCAGTAACAATACATTAATGTTTGTTCCGAATGTTTTCTCTCCCAATGCTATGAATTCAGAAAATCAAACCTTAAAAATATACGGTGACAATCTCCTTGCCGATGATTTTAAATGGTTGGTCTTTAATAAATGGGGTAATATCATGTATGAAACAACTAACCTGATCGAAGCCCAATATCAAGGTTGGAATGGAGGAGATATGCCACAAGGAGTATATTCTTATGTCATTATCGGAAAGTTCAAGAATGGTAAAGACATCAAAGAGAGTAACCATTATAAAGGGACCTTCACATTGATCCGCTAAAACAAGTCAATTTTATACTAAACATATTAAGTGTAGTATTTTTTTTACACAAAAAATGAATGTAATGATAATTGTTTAACAACTCTTACATTGTCATTACATTCATTTGAGTAATGTATTTTTTTTTCTTATCTTATCTATAAGCTGGTAAAAGTGTAGCATCAAAAGATGGATTAAATTCATTTTAGGATGAAGCTTTTGTCCAATACATCATACTCCTAGAAAATATGATTAAACAATTTTTTTTTATAATCATTGTTATTTTAATATCAGGCATACAGACAAATGCTCAGAATGTTCAGGTATGTATAAGCGTAAACGGAACGGCGTTACCTTCTCATAAAAATGCCATTATATGCAGGAACGGAAGTGTTTCGCTTTCTGCTACGAATTGTGCTCCTTCTCCGGAATCAAATATATCCATTAAATGGACGAATATCGATATTCCCCCCCATACTGATTCTCTTACTACCACCGTACAAGCTGCTGAACCAGGGCGATGGGTCGTCTCCATTACCAATCTGTCTACTTCTATGATTACCAAGGATACTGTCTTTCTGGATTATCCTCCATTCATAGGAGTAGAGATCAATGATGCAAGTTTTACACCCCGGTGCGTATACGAATCACTTACCCTAACTGGTACCCCTACAGGTCCCGTGGTATCGTATCAATGGTATGAATACGATACCACGAGTACTCTTACTAAACTAACCGGCGAAACTAATAATTCCTATACGTTCTATAAAAAACTGACTTATTATATTTTAGAAGTACAAGACGCTCATGGTTGTGTAAATGCTGATACTACTGGTTATATTGGCCAGGCGGAACGTTTTGTGGTAGATTTAACTCCTGAAAATCTTACCTTTTGTGAAGGGAATCACATCACTTTACAAAGTATATCTCCTCATGTTTATTATACCAGTAATGGAGTACCGTTAGTCCCTCTGGGAGGTTATACCTATACTTATGGTGTAATCAATAGCGCCGGGAACTTAACGATCGCTTCCGGTAATGCCACCACACACGTCCCACCTTCCTATACAACCAGTGATGCGGTCCCTAACAGTATTCCCAAAGCGGGGATAAACAAATACTATTTAATACTTACTAAACCTTTTGTCTGTACCAATGCAGACACTATTACCGTAAATGTAAATCCAAGACCAGCCTTTACCTATAAAGATACGATTCTTTGTTCCGGGGCCTCGGTCACCATGATCCCTACGGTTACCAACGGAACGCCGATCTCTGCCTGGGCCTGGTCTCCTGCCACAGGATTGAGTACCACCAATATCAGTCAACCTACTGTAAGTGGCCTGTCTGCCGACGAAACATATACGGTGACTGCGACCAATTCCTGTGGCAATGCCAGCACCTCTGTATTGGTGCGATATAACCCATCAATATCCGTCAACGCTTCCGGTGATACCACTATATGCCGGTTACCGGCGGGTACGGCTTTTCTTTCCGGCTCAGCAACTGGTGGTACTCCAGGTGGAAATCCTGCCTATACCTACCAGTGGACTCCTTCCGAGAGTATAGAAACACCCAATGCAGCTTCTACCTCCGCCTATCCTTCTACCAGTACCGTCTATACATTTACCGCACGAGACAGCCGTAACTGTAGTAGCAGTAAAAATATATCCGTAACGGTATACGCGCCCCCTATCGCTCCGATGGAGTCCCCTCAGGTACTCAACGAAGAAAAGAGCATAGTACTGGAAGCTGCTACTTCAGGAAATGCTGGTATGGATTTTGTATGGCGCACCGATACCAGTAACGTGATTCTGACCACCAATACTTCACTTCCCCTTGACTACATGGATCCGGATACTACCCGTTATATTATTTCTGTAACCGATCCTTCTAATAATTGTATCAATACAGATACGATCGAGATCCATTCGATCAGTAACAGTACCCTGATGTTTGTTCCCAACGTTTTTTCTCCGAATGCCCTTAATCCGGAAAATCAAACCTTAAAAGTCTACGGAGACAATCTCCATTGGGATGGATTCAAATGGCTGGTCTTTAATAAATGGGGCAATCTTATGTATGAAACGACCAGCCTTAGCGAAGCCCAATACCAGGGGTGGAACGGAGGCGACGTAGCCGATGGGGTCTACACCTATGTGATCATAGGGAAATTTAAAAATGGAAAAGACATTAAAGAAAGTCCTCAGCATAAGGGAAGTTTTAGTTTGATCCGGTGATTCCGGAGCAGTAAAAAAGTAAATAATTGATAGCAACAATCATTTATACATGCCTAGCCAATAATGGTCATAAGAACATGGGAGTAATGAGAAAGTATTATTGTCAGGGCATATAAAAAGAAATAGGGATCATTCTACGAACCCGTACATTTCTTCCCCCCTGTTCGGCAGGTATCCATCGGGGCATGTTACTAACTACACGTATAGCTTCCTCCGCCAATCCGAAATAGGGATTATTAAGAGCTCTTATATTACAAACATTTCCGGAAGCATCCACTTCAAAATAAACATTTACTTTTGCATTAATTGACCTAGCTTCTGCTTCTTCAGGATATTTAACAATAGAAGATATGAACTTCCCTATAGCACTTATATGAAGTAGTTTTGACTTAATCTGACAGTTTAGGGTGAATTAAATTAGTTTTCGCAACATTAATTTAATCCCTAACTGTCAGATTAAGTCAAAACTACTTCATATAATCTCAATATCTTCTCGTTTATTCTTCCCACTTACATAATTGAAAGTTCGTGTGAATATATGTATCTTCGAATATATGAGTCTACTTTAAATCAATTTCTATGAAAGTATTATTACCCATAATCTCTTTTTTTCTTCTTTCTTGTACGGGAAAAGCACAAGTTCTCCTAACAAAAAAAATCGACCCAGATATAGTAATTATAAATTTTGAAGAAGGGGATAGAGCTTTTATTGGTAACCTGATAAATAAAGTTGACAGTTGTAGTCCAACAGTAATAGGTATAGATGCTCGTTTTACACAGGAAAAAGATAATTACCAAGACTCCATTTTACAAAGGGCCCTTTCATTGACGAACAAAGATATTATTGCTTATTTTTATGACGATTCGGGACTTGTCATAAAACCTATAGAAAGATTTGATACATTAACTACTATAGGCTTAGCCGTTTCTTTTGAGGAAAAAGGCTTAGCCACTTATTTTATACCTTTAACAATATCTACTAAAGGAATAATACATGAACATTTTGCACTTCAGGTAGCGAAAAAATGGATGCCAAATTTCAGATTCCAATACAATGTAAATGAAAAAATCCCTATTCAATTCCAAAGAAAAATGGAACAGTACAGAATATTTAATGGTTCTGAATTAAATTATACTGAGCATGCCAAATTTCTTAAAAATAAAATTGTATTACTTGGTTATACAGGCCCATCCAATGAAGATAAACACTTCACCCCTATTAGATTGGTTGAAGAATATCCCAATAACGAACCAGATACATACGGCGTTATAATACTTGCAAATGAGATAAGAACAATACTTAATCAGACTAAAATTAGTAAGAAATAATTAAATTACCTGTAATACTCAAGAAACGTGTCTAAGAGCCTATAAATAATTTTGTGTAAATGCCGATTTTGATAACTGTCAGAGTCGGC
>CAYTGJ010000146.1:7856-11638 GCA_964437245.1 uncultured Chitinophagaceae bacterium | reverse complement strand
CTTCTTTTTATGATCATGGGGATCTGTAAGCTGCTTTACACGATCCTTTACCGGGGCTTTGAATCCGGTACTTTCCGGGCTTATTTCATTCCGCTGGAGGCAGAACTTCGCTTCGATTTACAAAGCAGGATGGAAGGGGCCTTTCGCCAAGCCGGAAAAATAGCAGCAGCGGGATTAACAGTCATACTTCTTACCTTCCTGTCCTGGAAATTTTCAAACTATTCCTGGTTGCTCGTGATCGTCTCTGCACTCTGGATCGCAATCACATTCAAGTTGCACAAATGGTACCGGATCACACTGAAAGACTCCCTGGATCAAGACACCCTCATTCTGGAAGAAAATAAAAAAGTAAGTTCCTACATCGATGAACTGGTATATTCCATTCGTAAAACCGAATCGTTCAATCTTCCGGCACACCTGAATATCCTGAACATCCTGGACCCTGTCAAATACAAAAAAGCCATCGAAAGTCTGCTAGACTCCGACGACGATGAGGCGCAGAAAATTGCGTTGTACCAGGCAGGAGATCTTTGTCTGTTGTCGGCCATTCATATCCTCGAAGAAGTTCAAAAATCGAAATTCTATCCGGTCTCCCGAAACAAAGAACTGATCCGGAGAACCTATAGTAAACTCCGGGGAGCAGAATTCCGGCTGGAAAAAGTAAAATATATAGAGCAACTTACTTTTTCCAAGATCACTTCCGAAAGGAGATTTGGGGCCTTACTGGCAGCGTATTCAAACAATACCATGAAGCCCAAACTGCTGAACAAATTATTCCGGGATCCTGATTACAAAGTAAGGTACAATGCCGTCACGGCTTCCGCCCGTTCCGAAACGTCCGACCTGCACAACAACATGATCGATAAGCTGGCAGAGCCTGGGTATTGTAACGCCGCAGTAGCCGCTATTGCCGCCACCGGAAAAACAATGTTCCCGCTGCTCGAATCGGCGTTCCATCTCACCGGACAGGATGAAAATGTACAGCTTCGTATTATTCAGATCTATGGAAGGATCGCCAACGAAGAAGCCGTAGAGCAACTGATTCGGAAATTAAATTATACCAACCAGAACATCATTGCTGCCGCTATCGATGCTCTGAGCCGCTGTGGTATTACGATCAAAGGAGAAAAATCCATTCAGTTCAGAAGAGAGATTGAGGAGGTATGTCAACTGCTGGTATGGAACATGTCTGCTTACAACGACCTGATTTACCATAAAGCGTCTGAGATCCTGATCACAGCGTTGAAATCTGAAATAAAATCCAATTACGATGCTCTCTTCAAACTACTGGCACTACTGTACGATCCTAAATCAGTATCGCTGGTAAAAGACAATATCAACAGTGGAGATCCTGATAAGGCCGAATTTGCCTCCGAGCTTCTGGAAGTATTTGTAGCGGAAGAAATCAAACCGATGTTGCTGCCCATCATCTCCGTGGACTCCTATTCAAAAATAGTGTGGAAAATGCAGGAGTATTTCCCGGTAGATAAAATGACCTATCCGGAAGTCCTGTACGATCTGATCCAACGGGACTACAAATGGGTAAACCGCTGGACAAAAGCCTGTGCCTTGCAGGAACTGGCCCAGAAATCCCTTTACCAGAACCCGGATATTTTCATTGCCAACCTGGTAAACCCTGATGCGATGCTGAGAGAGACTGCAGCGATCCTGCTTTACCAAATGAATAAAACAGAATTTAAAGGATACATGGACCGGTTCAAACAAGAATTCAATTATCAGACCGGAAAAGAAATCATTTCCAAAAATATCCTGTCCGAGATCTCTGACCAGGAATATTCGCCGGCATTGAAATTTGAAATGATCCGTTTCCTGAACCAGGTTCCCGAATTCCAGGAAGTCCCCGGAATCATTCTCCTGGAAATTGCCAAAGTGATGGAACTCACTAATTTCAAAAAAGGAGAGCTGATCGATCATTTTGAATCCTTTGATTACTTCGACTATTTCCTCGTCCATGAAGGAACAGTCCTCATGAAGATCGATGGAAAACCGGTAAAAGAATACACCCGAGGCAATTTCATACATGCACTACATTACATCAACACCGAAGAGCACATCATCATCGAGCTGGAAGCACTTACTGCGTGTGCCGTCTATAAAATAAAGCAGGAACACTTTCAGGAACTGATCTCCTACTATGAAGAGATCCCGAAAGCGATCCTTGCACATCAGTATATTCCCGAAGAACAACTGGAAACGTCTCTCTAACAAATGAACGAAACAAAAAGACTCTACTGCTATCTGGAAATTGCTGATATAGACAACACCATTTCCTGTGACAAACAGTGGAAGCTTCTGTTTGTTTCTTACCTGAACCATATCCTTCAGAATAACTACAAAATCACGCTTCATCACCTCACCCATGAAACACTTTCTTCTACGGAAAACTTCGGGGACGAAGATGTATTTCTATACCTGAAAGTATTAAGCAACACCAGCAGTGAAGTTACAATCCCTTCGATAGCCTCAGGATTCAGTACGGTCGAGTGCATCGGAATACTCAAAGAACCGCTGGAAAATATACTGGCCAGTACAATTCCCTTCCGGCTTTTCGATTTATGCCCGATTGATCCGGAAACAGGACTTCCGATCAAAGCAGAAGAGCTTTTTGAGAAGGAAAATCTCACGATCTTTCTTTCCAAGATCTCCGATCTTTCCTTTGAGATCAATCTTCTTTTCAATGGACAATCTGCCATCAGCACACCGTTCATCTACCTGGCGGAAACCTCATACGAATTGTCTTCGATCCGCTACTCGGTCAAAAAAGAACTTATCAAAAGAGGTTACCGGGTACTCCCTGAAAAAAACTTCCCTCTTGAAGAAGAAGAATTACAGGACTTTATTCAGCAGGATCTGAAACAAGCGGTACTATCGGTACACTTTTTTGGAAATCACCATTCTGTTCCGCATCCTCAAACAGGACTGCAAATGGATGTGCTGCAAAATATGCTGGCAGCCAACTATTATAAGGCACAATCTTCCCTGATCCATAAAGGAGAGAACATTACCTCCGATTTCAGAAGGATCATCTGGATGCCGGAAAACCCAAGGATCAAAAATGAGAAATACCTCAAATTTGTAGATGCTCTCAAACACGACTATGCCTTATACGCCGGATCAGACCTGATCCGTTCTTCCCCTGAAGAGCTTAAAGACATCATTATCCAAAAGCTTTCGGGACACAACAGCAAAGCAGAAGCTCCTCCGGCTGCCGCATTTTCTGCCACGGAAGCCACCGAACTCTCCGAGCAGGACAGCAATACGAGCCGGGTAGAAGATATTCCCGCTTCGCCTCAACACAACCACGAAAAATACCTGAAACTCATTTACCCTGAAGAATCGAACTCTTTTCAATTATAAGTGCTATGCAAACAATTCTTGAAACCGAACTCACCTCCACCTCCCAACGTCCCAATCCTTTCCCCGGATTAAGACCGTTCCGGATCGAAGAAAGTCATTTGTTTTTCGGGCGTGAAGGCCAGATAGAAGAGGTGACTCTGAAACTTGTAAAAAATAAATTCGTTGGGGTAGTCGGCACTTCCGGGATTGGAAAATCCTCGTTCATGTATTGCGGACTCCTGCCGGTTCTTCAGAAAAATCTTTCTACAGAATATTCTTCCTCTTGGGAAACGTTTACCATTCGCCCTGGCGTGGCCCCGATCCGAAATCTTGCCAAAGTGTTTTCTCAAAAGAATGCCGACCCTTCCACTCCGGAAGAGCTCCGGGAAATGCAGGAAAATACTTCCTACCTCACCCTGACCGGT
>CAYTGJ010000146.1:0-7846 GCA_964437245.1 uncultured Chitinophagaceae bacterium | reverse complement strand
TAGAGCTGGTAAAAGAACAATATCAGGAAAATCCGGTCAACTATCTTATCTTTATCGATCAATTCGAAGAGCTATTCCGTTTCCGTCAAAACGATGAGAAATCCCTCGACGAAGCTGCTGCATTTATTAAACTTATCACCAATGCCATAGAGCAATCTGAAATTCCGATCTACGTGCTGATTACCATGCGCTCGGAATTTATCGGAGATTGCTCTGTATACCCTTCACTGACCACCCTGATCAACAACAGCCAGTTCCTGATCCCACAAATGACACGCCAGGAAAAGAGAACGGCCATTATGGGTCCGATATCAGTGATGAACGGTAAGATCGATGAGCATTTTGTACAACAGATCCTCAACGACGTGGGCGACAATACCGATGCACTTCCGATCATGCAGCATGCCCTGATGAGAACCTGGGATTACTGGCAGAAGAACACTGACCAGATGGACTCCATCATGCTTTCACACTACGAAGCGATCGGAGGAATGAAAAATGCACTTTCGGTACATGCCAACGAAGCATACAACGAACTGAACGAACGCCAGAAGGAGATCTGCGAAAAAATATTCAAGACCATCACAGAAAAAGGAGAGGAGGGAAGAGGAGTCCGCCGGCCCACCCGCCTCGGAGAGATCGCTTTGATCGCCAATGCCAAACCCGAAGAAGTGATCAGCGTGATCGACCACTTCAGAAGCCCGGAAAGAACCTTGCTGATGCCTCCCTACAACGTAGCCCTGCACGAAGACAGCATCATCGATATTTCCCATGAAAGTCTTATGCGGATCTGGATCATGCTCAGCAAATGGGTAGACGAAGAAGCCGAATCGGTAAAGCTGTATTTAAGACTTTCCGAAGCCTCCGAACTCCACCAGCTCGGGAAAGCAGGTCTATGGCGACCACCCGATCTTCAGATCGCACTGGCCTGGCAGGAAGACCAGAATCCTTCCAAAGAATGGGGAATGCGTTATCATCCGGCCTATGAAAGAAGTATGTTGTTCCTTGATTTCAGTAAAAAAGAATATGAAAAAGAACAACTGAACAAAGAAAAACAGCAACGGAGAAAAATTCTCTTCATGAGGATCTTTACCCTGATCTGTCTGCTGGGAATTGTAGTCGCCGCTCTACTGGTCTTATATGGCGAGCAACAACGTCAGAAAGCAGATAGTCAATCAAGGATCGCCGAACAGCAAAGTATCCTTGCCAGAGAACAGGCGGAGAAGGCCAAAGAGGAGAGTGAACGAGCAAGGAGAAGTGCGGAAGAAGCTCTGAAGCAGAAGCAAATTGCTATAGTGCAAGCCGAAAATGCCCTGAAAAGTGAACAGCGTGCCAACGAACAAAAACGCGTAGCCGAAAAAGCCACTATCGAGGCAAAGAACCAACAAAACCTGGCCAGGAAAGCACTTACACTGGCTAAAACGGAAGAAGAAAAAGCTTATAACATGCGCTTGCTCTCCATTGCCAAATCAATGGCCGTCAAATCCATCACCCTGACCGACCCGACCCAGAAAGCACTGGTTGCCCAGCAGGCCTATAAGTTCAACAAAAACAACGGAGGACATGAACATGATCCGGATATTTATGATGCGATGTACAATGCAGTAAAAAAACTAAAAGACGAATCGTTCAACAGTCTTCGTGAACATAAACAAAATGTCAGAGCACTGGTCTCTACCAATAAGGGGAATAATATCTATTCTGCCGGAAGCGACGGGAAAATCATCCAGTGGAATCCTCTTCTGACCAAAGACAATTTTACCTTATTGTACGAAAGTCCGCTCACCGTTCACAAGGCACTGGCGCTTAGTTCAGATGGGAAAATGCTGGTTTCCGGAGGAGACTATTCCCATCTGCAGGTCTTTGATCTTTCCGCTCCCGGAGCCAAGCCCAAGATCCTTAAAGGAAAAGTAAGCGAGACATGGTTCCTGAGCTTTACTCATGACAACAAAGGTATTATCTCCGGAGGAACGGAAAAAAAGATCTATTACTGGAATGATTTTACTTCTAAGGAAATATACAACAGCGAGATCAAGATCAACGCCATTGCAGCAAGTCCAAGGAAAAACATCATCGCCGTAGGAAATGCCAAAGGACAAATCATGCTGATCAATCCGGAACAGCCGGAACAGAACGAAGTATTGTTCGAAGATCCTATGGGAATTCCGGTAGTCTCAATTGCCTACAACATAGCTGGAAATCTCCTGGCCGTGGGAAATGAAAAAGGAACGGTAAGAATATGGAACATGACCAGCAAAACGCTCAGTCATACCCTGATCGGACATACCGCCCGGGTAAATAATATCCGCTTCAGCAACGATGGACATAAACTGGCTACCGGTAGCTTCGACAAAACCGTAAGGATCTGGAATATGAACAGTCTCTACGATCCTCCGATCGTACTGAAAGACCACGACGACTGGGTATGGTCCATTGAATTTACCCCTGACGGAGAAAAGCTCCTTGCGGGCTGTAAAGACAACCTGATCAGGGTATGGCCTACCAATGTCAACATGCTTGCCAACGTCATCTGCGACAAGATCAACAGAAACCTGAATAAAAAAGAATGGGATCAGTTTGTAGCAGAAGATATCAAGTATGAAAAAACCTGTAATTCACTTTCAAAAGGAGAAGGGATAAAATAAAAGGATGGGCTCTTTCGTGTTCCTCTTTTTGCCGGCTACCCTTTCTGATATTAACAAAATATACCGTTCAAAGCGAAAGTGCTTTGAACGGTATACAATTTAAAAAGCGATACAACATTCAACACGCACAACAGATAAAATAAGATCATAAAACACTCCAGGAAACCATTAAGCTTACTACACACAATGAAATTTTTCAGAATACTATTTATTTACCTCTTTTTAACAACCGTATATAATCAAAGCCAGGCACAAAACAACTGCCCCCAGACATTAAAGAAAGCAAAAGATACCTATGAAGAAGGCCGTATCAGCGAAGTCCCGGGAATCCTGGAAGAATGTCTGAAATGGAAAGAGGCTTTCACAAAAGCAGAAAAAACAGAGGCTTATAAATTGCTCACCCTTACCTGGCTTTATTTTAATGAAAAAGCCAAAGCAGAAGAAACAATGCATCATTTCCTGGTACTAAATCCGGAATACGAGATCAACGAGGCAATCGATCCTACCGAATTTATCAACCTGTACAACAGTTTCCGCACGACGCCGGTACTCATATACGGACTCAAGCTGGGGTTCAACGGGCAGGACGTAAATGTGATCAGAAATTTCAGCGTAGACAATTCCAGTATCAAACGAGGCCAATACAGTTCTCCTCTGGGGATACAAGTAGGATTAAGCTTTGAGATCCCGGTCAAGAAACGATTCTCGCTGCTCACAGAGCTCAACCTCACCCGGAAAAATTATCAATACAAAGATGAGATACTGGGCTTTGCCAAAATAGATTTCCTCGAAAAACAAACCTTACTGGAGCTTCCCGTACTACTCCACTTCAATCTCAGTAAGAAAAGATTCTGTCCATATCTGAATGTAGGAGGAACCTTTTCTTACCTGATCGGAAACAACGCACTTGTAAGCCGGAAAGACGAGCTCGAAGGATCACAACTGGATGTATCCGGACCGGAAATAAAAATAGCCGACCTTCGTCACCGCCTGATGTACAACGTTTCGATCGGAGCTGGATTCAAATTAAAAAATGTAATCAGCAACGGATACCTGATCATGGATCTCCGGTACAACATAGGATTACGAAATATTGTAAAACCTGAATACAGGGGAACCAATGCTGAGTTGCTTTACAACTATTTATACCTGGACAATGATTTCAGGATGAACAGCCTTGTCTTTTCTCTGGTATATGCCCTTCCTAAATACAAACCCCAGATAAAAAAGGCAAAACTCAGCAAAGCAGAAAAAAAAGAAAGTGAGAAACCTTAAGCATGGATACAATGTCGCTGGCGATAAACTCTTCCAACCTGGAAAAAGAAACTGAATGGCTGAATATATGTCTGTGGACAAGACTGGCCCACCTTACGGGAAATGAAGACTGGAAATTCAAGTCGCTGGAAGAAATTCCTGTTCCCGAGTTGAATAACGAAGATTCTGCCTATGCCAGTTTTGTACAGGAAAATAACCTTAACTATGCGGAGAGGCTTATTCTCATTTTAAGTCTGATCCCTCATATAAAACCGCAGGCTTTAAGACCTTTTAAAATTGAGCAGAACGAATTTATGCTCGTGGATACAAAGCTCAACGGATTTTACCTGCCTACCGGCGAAACAGCCATGTTTCTGCTGAGCGGGAACGAACTCAGCAGCAGGTTGGTATTCAATCATCTTTTTGAACAAGATCATCTCTTTTATAAAAAAAATGTACTGGACCTTGCCTCGCCGATCGAAGACGCCCCGGACAGCTCAGGGATCCTGAAAATAAGCAAATCCTACCTGGATCTGTTTACGGCCAATAAATTCAGAAAGCCTAAATTCAGCCAGGAATTTCCTGCTCATCTGCTGACGACCAATATGGAGTGGGAAGATCTTATTCTGAATGAAGGAACCGAAAAAAAACTCGAAGAGATCAAAGCATTCGTACAATACGAACAAATGCTCCGGAACGATTTCGGACTTAACAAACACCTGAAACTAGGATACCGGGTATTATTTTACGGCCCTAGCGGAACGGGAAAATCACTCGCTGCCACCCTGATCGGAAAAGCGCTTCAAAAAGACGTGTACAGGATCGACCTGAGCAGTGTGATCAGCAAATACATCGGAGAAACCTCCAAAAATCTGAACAAGCTTTTCAACCTTGCCGAAGATAAAAACTGGATATTGTTCTTTGACGAAGGAGATGCCCTCTTTGCCCAACGTACAGACACCTCCAAAAGTACTTCCGGGGCCAATGCTCAGTACGCCAACCAGGACGTGGCTTTCCTGCTGCAAAGGATCGAAAATTATAACGGACTTGTCATCGTCGCTACCAATTTTAAGCAAAATATAGACGAAGCATTTAAACGCAGGTTTCAGCTTCTGATCAATTTTACGCCTCCAAAAGAAGAAGCCGGTTTGAAAATATGGCAAAATAACCTGCCCGGAAAACTTATACTTGACAAAACCATTCGCCTGGAAGAAATTGTAAAACACTATAATTTCACCGCCGCTTCTATCATCAACATCATCCAAAAACTTTCGCTGATCGCTGTCCAAAAACCAGAGCCGGTTATTTCAAAAGAGGAATTTATAAAAGTACTGGACAAAGAACGACTCAATTAATTTCTTTATGGAATACGTGGACCTCCGGGAAGAAAAAAAGAAAGAACAAACGAACGCTGAAGGTTCCGGAAAACGCACGTCCCCAAAACGAAAAACGGCACACGAGCTAATGGCCTCTTTCCAGGAAACAGCTCCTGAACTGGCCGCTCAATACAACCCGGAAAGCAATCCCCAAAAGGAGGAAACCAAGGAGCTTCCGGAATCAACCTCAGAACAGCAAGAAGTCCCTCAGGCCGAAGATACTTCTTCCACGGTTCCGGTGGTGGTATCCGCCTCCTCTCCACTCACTGATTCTCTGGCCCCTTCCGGAGAAAATAATACACTTGTAAACGACCTGCCTCTTCCGGAAGAAACAGCACAAGAACAGGAATATAAGCTTGTTTCCGAAGAGATTACCGTAACGCAAGAATCCTCTGAAACCGCCGCTGGCACCGAAGACGGTACGAGAATAACGGCCATGCAGAACCCTTCCCTGGACGGAAGTACCAGCAGGATAGAAGCACTGAATACTTCGGTAAAAGAAAAAACTACCCAACATCTTACGACAGGATCCGATGAAAAAGTCGCTGCCGGAATTGATAAAATAATCCTTCTGAACGCCAATGAAAAGGAGAAGGAAAGTCCGGAACAGAAAACAACCCATATTCAAAATGCAGTAGAAGAAAAAACAGAAGACAAGCAAGCCGAAACTCAAGCCGGGAAAGTCTCTGAAATAGCCTCCCTGCCCAAACCAGTCGCCCAAAAAGAAGATGCTCAAAACACGTTACACTCCGCTATACAGTCCAAGCTTCCTACTACTGTAGAAGGAGTGGAGAGTTTCAAAAAAGACGGCATCGCACAACTGATCGGTAGTGAAGTTAAAAACACCGTAGAAGAAAAAACGCAGGAGATACACCATAATTTTTCTCAAATAGAGAATACCAACAAGCCGGCAGACCCTAAGACACCAGTTCCTCTTGCTGAAATAGAAAAGTCCATTCCTACTCCTGAACTAAATCTGGGCGCTGCCCTGATCCCTAAATTAGAGGAAGAGACCCTGGATCTTTCAGTTTACCAACAAGAATCCGATCATCTCCTGCAACGGGAAGGGATCAAACAGGAGCATCTTGAGATGGCCGACAGCGGCGACCTGGCAGAAGCCAGATCTCTTCTGGACGATGTAAAAAAACAATCAGAGCAGGAACCGGCGGCCCTGAGACAACAAGAACAGGAAGAACACGCACAGGTAAATAAAGAACTTCACTACCATGAAACGCTCTCCAAAGAAAAAATGGAAAAAGAGCGTTCCGGTCAACTCAATGACAGTAAAAAACTGATGGGAGGAGGAGTAAATTCCATGGAAACGAAGCGCCGTGAAGTAACGGAGCACATCCAGGGAATTTACGAAACCACCAACCAGAAGGTACAGGAGAAACTTAAAACTCTGCTGGAAGAAGCATTCAAAAAATTTGAAAAAGAAGAAAAAGAAGCCTCTACTAAATTTTCCAATAACGTAGCTACACGTCTCGATGCTTTTAAGCAGGAGCGATATTCGGGAACCACCGGAGGATTGGTAGAATGGTGGGACGAACACCTGGGCGATCTGAATAATAATCCTGAAGTAAAGAAAATACTGAACGAAGAAAAGGAAGCGTATATTTCCACCTTAGACAGCGCCATTGGAAATATCATGAACACCTGCCAGAAAACGATTGACGAATGTCGTTCGATGGTACAGGAAGCCAGAATCCAACTAGACAACTACGTTAAAAATCTTGCTCCTGACTTACAAAAAATAGGAAAAGAAGCACAGGAAAATATCAAGAAGAAACTGGATGAACTGGATGAAAAAATAAACCAGGCTTCTGAAGCGCTGAAAAAAGAACTGGAAACCAAAAAAGCGGCCGCGATTGCCAGTATCGAGAAAAAAATCGATGATCTGAAAGAAAGTCTGAAAAGTACCCTGGGCAAGGCAGGTGACCTCCTGATGGATGCGGCACTGAAGTTCTTCCATTGGGCCCTGGAGTCTGCTGGTTATGCCGCAGATCAGTTCATCGGACTGCTCAATAAAGGGAAAGCAGTGATCACCGCTGTAGTCAACGATCCGGTCCAGTTCATGAACAACCTTTCCAATGCAGTAGGAGGAGGGATACAGTCTTTTGGAGCCAACATCCAGGAACACCTGGGAGAAGGCTTTATGAGCTGGCTCACCGGTAAAATGAATGCCCTCCCGATCCAACTGCCGGAAAAATGGGATCTGAAAGGGATCATGTCGCTCGTAATGCAAGTGCTTGGTCTGGGTTGGGGTATGTTGCGTGGAAAACTGAGCCAGCGGGTAGGCGAAGACAAAATGGCTTTTGTAGAAAATCATGCGGAGGAAGGACTGGAAATTGTAGGGCAGGTAAAAGAAAAAGGACCTATCGCGCTTTGGGACATGGTAGCCGAAAAAGGCGAAGAGATCAAAGATGGTCTTCTGGGCGGTACAAAAGAGTGGGCTACCATAGAGCTGGTGAAACAGGGAATTATCCGGCTTGTTTCCATGCTGAACCCTGCGGGTGCCATTGTACAGGCGATCCTGGCCATCTATGGAGGAGTAATGTTTTTTGTCAACAA
>CAYTGJ010000145.1:0-11658 GCA_964437245.1 uncultured Chitinophagaceae bacterium | reverse complement strand
TCAGTTTACGCTGGTCGATTCGATCGCGAAGAAAATCAAGGTAGTAGAAGAAGTAGCAGCCGGCCTGGGGTTGAAAAATGTCAATGCTCTGAATAAGAGGGTTGAGCAAGTCGATGTTCAGGTAGATTTTGTCGTAAGCCGGGCTGTGACCCGTTTTTTGCCTTTTTATGGCTGGGTAAAGCATAAATTTTTAAAAGGAGGCTTTAATTCCTTGGACAACGGGATCTTATACCTTAAAGGAGGAGACCTGGAGGAAGAGATGGCCGAGTATGGTAAGAAGTATAAAATAATAGAATTACAGCAATTTTTCTCAGAGGAGTTTTTCGAAACAAAGAAGCTGGTATATGTACCTATAGGAAAGTAAGAGGGAAGAGGTTAAAATAGTGAAAAAAAATCCTTTCTTTTTTATTGGTAATTATGTGTATAAAAGACCGATTGCATATTAATCACAAAAACCTTACTAATAGAATTTTAATTTTTAGGCATATGATATGTTTCTGGTAATTAAACGAAACGGGACGTTTATATTTATCTGATAATCAAAATATTATGAATAAATTATTTGTGAAATATTTGGTTGGAAAATATAAATAGCGTACTTTTGCTATGTATAATTTTATCAAGTAATAATATGATTTTATCTGAATCATGGTTTTTGATAAGATCTACCCAGGCATCCCGGATAACTTTAGTTGATTTGTATAAATACTAACTACTTAATAAATGCGAATTAGATTTTTAACAGTAATTTTCCTTTGTGTGAGCATGCTTTCCGCTTATGCAAAAGGAGAAGACAGTTTGGCAGTGTCTTATCAGTCCTCTACACTCGTTAAGATAAAACCCGCAGTCTACAAGAAGAAAAATAATCAGGCGGCTCCATTAGGTGTTGCATCTGTACAGGCCACCCAATATAAAAGATGGAAAGGCCTGAAATACTCAGGATATGTTCGCTCCTATAACCAGTACAGGAATATGCCGGAGCGTTATGTCGGCCCGAGGGAATTGATCAACGTAAACGGCTTTGATATTGTAGACGGGCTATCCAACGGATACCGTGAGCCATTTCTATTAATGCGTCTGGAAGGAAATCCAACGGCCAGAACCTGGTTTCAGGTAGAATACATGTTTGACAACCAGATGAATGGAAAAGTTCGTGAAGACTCTACCACCGGCCAGAATGGAAATGCCAGCACTTTATACAGAACAGCCAACACCTATCGTATCTTTCAATTCCGGGCCGGAACTACTACCAAGGTCGGGGATTTTAATTTGATTGCAGGAGGTGGAGTAAACTGGTATAAAATGAGTCCGTTTACTCTTTGGAACTATGAGTACCGCGATGATATGTTTGAGCGTTATCCATGGGATCCGGACCAGGTGGCCTGGAATAAATACAATGTATACTACTCAAGCCAGAATATTGCGCGTGATGCCCGTTGGGGAAATACTGCTACACAAGGATTTGTCATAGAGGGTAAAAATCTTCCAAAAGGTTTTGGGTTTGCCTTCCTGTACGGGAAAACAGATAATAGTGGAGGATACCAGACTTACAATACAAAGATTCCTAAAAACATGCTGGCAGGAAGACTTGACAAATCGATCAAGAGCCATAAATTCGGAGCCAGCTATTTCTCTCAGATAGGTTTTACTGACGGTACAGCCACCAACAGGATTCGTCAGAAAATTGTAACCACCGATGGTCGTTTGAACTTCCCCCATTTCAAAGTATTCTATGAAGTAGGATTGGGAGAGTGGCAGGATGGAGTGATCGACAAGAAGATGTACGAATTTTTGTTTGACAAACCCGGCAAGGATTCTATTGTACCCAGCGGTAGAGATTTCGGCTGGAAAAACAATCCTTTGAAAAATAACCGTGCACTCTCTTTACAGTTTGATTTCAGCAAAGAAGCAACCTTTATTCCGTTAAACCTTCAACTGTTTTCCATCGCCAAAGGAGTGGTGAACGTGAACAGCCAGGTACTAAACTCAGCCAATAACCATGCGATCGGAACTCCTGCAAACGTGGGAACTCCTTACGATATTACTACCATCGAAGGGGCGATTACCGATATAGGACAAATGACCAATAACAGACAGGGACTATATCTGAAGCACGAAGACACGTATGGAAAACTGAAAGTGATGGTGGCCTACGGAGTATCGCAGGAAATTGAAAATGATACTGCCAATACAAGAAACATGATCTCTTACTGGCATCAGGCCAATCCATTTACAAGATCAAGATTCTCCTATTTCCAGGGACTGACTGGGCCATATGGAAGAATTACCAGTATGTTCCGCAGGGCGTATGAGAAATACAGCATCACCGATACCGTGGTGGATTATAAAAAATCATACAACTCTCTTGCCTTAAATTTAAAATACAAATTAACCGTATTCAACAAAGAGCTTATCCTTGCTAACTATAACATTGTTAATTCAGTACAGGATCAATTATCCTTCGGACCGAAGTTCAACGACAAAGCTTTCCTTCGTACGTTTTATGAAGAGGCGATGTTCTTCTACGGTATTCATCCTAAAGTGACTCTTATAGGAACATTCAGCTATGAAAGAGTATTGGGAAATATGCGTATCAACCTTGCGGATGCGAACGGAGAGGAGATCAGAGACATTCAGGGGAATCCTACCTACGATGCTAATGGAAGAACAATCAATCAGGTCGGTCATGGATATGGAATTGGGTTTGATTACGACTTTGCTTCTAAAGCAGGTCTTTATGTGAGAAACAGATGGTTCGATCATAAAGATAAAAATTTCACAAAAGATACCTTCAGAGGTATGGAAACTACAGTTGAACTTAAAATATTTTTCTAATTCATAAACAGATTAATATAATGAATAAATTAAACAAAACGCTTTTAGTAATCCTTACAGTAGTATTTGCCGGGGCTGTATTTAGTGCCAATGCTCAGGTAGTATATTTCAATGGATTGGGCCGTGCGCTCGTTACTTCCGAGAGTCTGAATGGAAATGTACTCAGAGAAGATACTACTGCCATTACAGGGCATCCCAAGGATACTACGTCCAAAAGGAAAAGTACCGGAGGATATACGCTGTTTGACCTGGGGATAAATGCGCAGCCAAGTGAGGCCCTGAGAGCAAGTGCGATCCTGAGGATCAGAAATGCTTTTGGAGGATTCTACGGAGACGGAAGCTCCCTGGTATTTCGTCAGCTTCGTATGGATGGTATCATTGCTAAAAAAGTCAAATATGAAATAGGAGATATTGATCTTGAATTGACTCCCTACACAATGTTCAACTTTGATGAAACGTATCATGATTATGAATCAGATGTATTTGCGATCAGAAGAAGCATTGTAGCATACGAAAATTTCAACTTCGGAAATAAGTGGCGTATGCAGGGGGCGCATGCCCAGAGTACTTTCAAATTTAACAAAGGCATCGAGCGTATCGGAGTGAGATTATTTACTGCCCGTACCCGTAAAACAGATTTCCTTAGCACTCCTGACAGACTGTTGTTCGGAGGTAGATTGGATCTTGTGCAAAGTAAATTTTTGCAGGTAGGAGCCAACCTTGTGCAGATAAAAGATCTTGCCCAGACTGCGGTGGACACTTTGATCAACTATAATAATACAGTGACAACCTTTGACGGTAAGTTTACTTATGGAATGGATAACCTGGAGATCGGAGCGATCGGAGAGTTTGGTTTTTCCAGAAATGCTTTCCAGGGAAAAGGCTGGGTGGATGATTCTGTAAGTGCAGGGAAAGATTATTTCTATGATGCAGGTCTTTTTGTCCGGTATAAGCCGCTTAATATTAAACTATCCGGTTCGTATAGAGAAGTAGGGTATTTCTTCACCAGTCCATCGGCACAAACAAGAAGAATACACGATTACGGTGCTCCTACGGATGCCAACTCAATTTTCCCGGATCTGACGTATGCAGCAGGTATTGGATCCAATCCTGCCACTGGTATCAGAACGCCGATCATGCTGGACCGGATGTCAGACGAAACGTCTCGTAATACCTCCATCAATACTTCTTTGATGACTTTCTTGCCTCAGTATAATAATATTACTCCGTTTGGCCAGGCTACTCCAAACAGAAAAGGAACTACGTTCGGACTTAGTGCCGGAGATATAGACCGTTTGATCAAGGCTGATTTCATTGTTGATCTGTTAAATGAAGTCGTAGCAGAAGGATCGTCGGATGGGCAACTGAGAAAATTTGTGGGAATGAGAGGAGGAGCAAAATTCAACCTTCATAAACTTTTGAGATTTGAGAAAACAATTATGCTCTCAGGAGGATTCAGAAGCGAAAAGACTACCAGAGGGGGTGTGA
This sequence comes from uncultured Chitinophagaceae bacterium, assembly GCA_964437245.1. Classification (GTDB taxonomy): domain Bacteria; phylum Bacteroidota; class Bacteroidia; order Cytophagales; family Cytophagaceae; genus JANYCO01. The sequence continues at coordinate 7,335 of CAYTGJ010000145.1, read as the reverse complement.
ACGATGTTAACTTTAACAGTACAATCATTGATGCCGGTCTGACGGTAGAAGTAGTGAAATCGCTGGATCTGATCGGTGGTTACAAATACCTGACAGCAAACGGAAATGAGTTTATTGCTGTAAGAGATCAATTCAACAGAATCTTTGGATATACTGCTTATGCAGACGATTTTAAGGAAACACAGGGACTAATTTCCTATGGAGTACGTTATAGATTTAGCAAAAATACTTATTTCACGGCACAGGGAATCCATTCTGACAATACGTTTACATTGTCTAACAGAAATTATGGAATTAACCAGCTGTTCCTGAATTACACTATGATATTCTAAAACATACTACTATGAAGTTTAGAAAAATATTCTTATTAATAGTTACTGCCGGCCTGATCTCAGGAGCAGTGCTGTATAGTTGCACCAGGAAGAAGGTCGACTACCTGGGGCCGGAGTATTTGTCGGCACCGGCAGACTTTATGGCGAATAACTTTGACGTAACTCCATCGATCAATTTCGTGACCGGAGTCTGTAATATTACCGCTGACTTCAATGCAAGGGTAACGTACTATGTGACGATTACAGGATTGACTTCAGGAGCGGAAAAGAAATATACCGGAGTGGGAAGTAATATTACGACTGATTCTGAAGGAGGTACCTGGAACGGATCGCATGACGGATTGTTTTTCTTTAGAGCAGGAGAGACGGTAAGAGTGAAATTGACCTTTCTTCGGTCAGAATATTCATTGGAAAAAACGGCTACGGTGACAACAGCAAGAAATTTCTTTGCGAATACTTTGTACAGACCGGTTAGTACCCCTACCAATAATAGTTATGAAGGAACGAATGTGAACCCGGGTGGTTTCCCTGTGCAGTTTGCCTTTAGTGAAGCTGTGAACGACGGAGACAGGTTTGCAGAAAGAATGGTCGCTACTACATATGGAATCAGGGCAATTCATGGACAATATGTTCTTCGGATTGCCGGGAAATCAGCACAGTCTGATGGATTCTTTGTAGGAGGGATTCAGCACAGAGCTTCCGGAATGCCTGCGACTACCTTTATGTTGCCAGCTACCTGGACAGATCCTTCACAGATTTATTTCAACGTGTATGTCTATGGACATGGCCCGGATAGCAAAGCAACGGTGAACCTGGAGTTTCATGAGTCAGATGCTTCCAACCCTAGGAATACGATTGTAGGAGGTAAAAAAGATTGTAATACCCCTAATACAGTAGGCGCATTTGGTCACGACCCTTGTTCTGATGATGGGTGGGTGTATGCGATTCCTATAGACTTTGTAGGATGGAGAATGATCAGTGTTAAATACAGTGATTTTAGCAGAAGTCCGTCACTTCCTAACGGAGGAAGTGGAAATGGGGTAAAAGAGCCGGGACGCCTGGCAAGGATCCAGATGGGAGTAGTATCCAGACCCGCTTTTGCGGTAGCAAATGCGATCTTCGATTATCCGGTGATTTCATACGGAGCACCATTTGACCCTAGTAAATAATAGTTAAAATAAAACAAAAACAATGCTCATGAAGCAGTTTTCTAAGATAACATTTATTTTTTCGCTTCTTACACTTTCGGCCTGTACGATCGAGCAGCCTGTACTGGATGACAGTCATCAGATTGCGGTCGAGGAACCGGCGGAGGTAGGAACACCTGTTTTATTAGTCAACAAAGGAGTCGTTGATGATTTCAGCGGAGAGATCTGGAGCTGGTGGGTGGGCAACGACCAGTTGGCGCTTTCCAAGAAAGGAGATACGCTTAAGGTCGTAGCGAAGAATGTAGGACCCAAATATACGCCTTTCGGAAAAGAGTTTAACCTGGTAGATATGAAAGATGCTCCCGTTCTTAAAGTGAGAATGCGGGCGGAAGGAGCTTCTGCTCCGTTGATCGGAATTTCATTGAAAGATGTGAATGCATTTGATACGAACTCCGACAGACCTAGTGCCAAGGTGAAGGTTTCCAGCGAATACCAGGATTACTATTTTAATTATCATGAAAAGTGGAGACAGTCTTATCCGAATCTTCAGAAGGTGGATGAAACCATGATCCGGGAGATCATGTTCTTCATCAATCCAGGAGGAGCTGAGTGGACGGGAACCTTATATGTAGACGGCATTGTAGCGATCAAAGAATCGGATATGCCGCAGGTAGAGGTCGCTGCCGGAGGATACATTGATGATTTCTCCGAAGAGATTTATAGCTGGTCTTCGAGTTCGGATAAAATTGCATTGGAGAGAAAAGGAGAAACTCTTATGATCACTTGTGCCGAAGCAGGTCCAGGATATGAAAATATTCTGAAGCCGATCGATCCGATCAATATGGCAGGAGAGCACCATATTTTCCGTCTGAAGGCAAGAGCAGAGGGAGATGCACCTCTTTTGAGAATGACGGTGAAAGACAAGAAAGGATACGATAGCAACGGTGATCCTGTAGTGAATAAAATCGAAGTTTCGGAGGAGTTCAGAAATTATTACTATGACTTTAAAGGAAAATGGAAACAAGTATGGCCTGAGGCGCAGGAGTTGAATCCTGAGACGATCAAGGAAATCCTGATGATGATCAATGCCGGAGGAGCTCCTACTCCTTATACCGGAAAGATATACATTGACGAGATAGAAGTCATCACAGAACAACAAATGAACGAACTAAAAGCTGCCGGGCAATAATATTACTGGCAGGGTTCTTGTAAAATTAATTCTGAATTCCCCTCTCCAAGAGGGGAATTTGCTAATAACTAAATAAAAATTTCAGATTATGAACAAAAATTGGTTTTCATTATTTGCAGGCGCTTTGGCTACGCTTTCGTGCTGTGTAAATGCTCAACAGGCTTCCGATAATGTCAGACTGAACCAGATTGGTTTTTATCCGTCAGGACCTAAAACAGCCATTATTGTAGAACCTAAGTCGGATAAATTTTTTATTATCCCGGTGGGGAAAACCGATACTGTATTTTCAGGGACGTTGAAAAAAATGGGAACCTGGGAGTTCTCAGGCGAAAATGTAAGCAAGGCCGACTTCTCTAAATTTACCAAAGAAGGAAGTTATACGCTATATGTACCGGGAGCAGGAAGTTCTTTCCCTTTTGATATTAAAAATAAAGTGCACCTGGATCCTGCAAAGGCATCGATGAAGTTCTATTATTACCAGAGAGCTTCCATTCCATTGGAAGAAAAATATGCCGGTCCGGTATTCGCCAGAAAAGAAGGACATCCTGATAACGAGTGTTATGTACATGCTTCCGCGGCTACGGATAAAAGACCGGAAGGAACCGTTATCTCAAGTACACGCGGATGGTACGATGCCGGTGACTACAATAAATACATTGTAAACTCCGGGATCAGTACGTATACTTTGCTGAACCTGTATGAATCTTTCCCGAAGTATTTTGATACCCTGAACCTGAACATTCCGGAAAGTAATAACAATACTCCGGATATACTGGATGAGATCCTGTGGAACCTGAGATGGATGATCACGATGCAAGACGATGACGGAGGAGTGTACCACAAACTGACCAATGCTAACTTTGATGGAAGTATTATGCCGCATGAAGCTTCTAACAAAAGATGGCTGGTGATGAAAAGTACGGCTGCTTCTCTGGATTTTGCGGCGGTAATGGCGCAGTCCAGCAGAGTATATAAAAAGTACAACAAGGCTTTTGCAGATTCATGTCTGAAAGCTGCTGTAAGAGCCTACGACTGGGCTAAGAAAAACCCTAATAAATTGTACAACCAGCCGATGATGAATGCAAAATTCAATCCGGATATTCAGACCGGAGCATATGACGACGGCAATGTAAGCGACGAGTTTCAGTGGGCTGCTATTGAACTTTGGGTAGCTACCGGAAAATCGGGCTACTACGAAGAGGCCAATGTGGAAATGAATTTGCGGAACGGATTTACCTTGCCTACCTGGGCAAACGTGAACACGCTGGGCTTGTATACGCTGGCAAGACAGCAGGGAAGCAATTTCCCTGAACAAAGAGATTTGCTGGTGGCGGTCAGAGAAAAAGTAGTTTCCATGGCCAGTGCATACAAAGATTACTGCTTTAATACTTCTCAGTTTGCCGTGCCGATGGGGCAGCAGGGAACGGGAGATTTTAGCTGGGGGAGTAATTCCTTCGCTGCTAACCAGGGAGTATTGCTGATCCAGGCATACCTGATCACCAACGATAATTCCTACCTTGATGCCGCTATTGCTTCCTTGGATTATCTTCTTGGGAGAAATGGGACAAACTATTCTTACCTGACCGGGTATGGTGAAAAATCAACCCGTTATCCTCACCACAGACCGAGTGAAGCGGATGGGATAGATGAGCCTGTACCGGGTATGCTGGCTGGAGGCCCGAATCCAGGACAGGAAGACAATGGAAACTGCGGTGGTAAATATACTTCCAAGTTCCCGGCAAAATCATACATCGATGATCAGTGTAGCTATGCTTCCAACGAGGTAGCGATCAACTGGAATGCACCTTTTGCCTTTACAATATTTTCGATTGAAGCACTTAAGGGAGGTAAAAAATAATTTCTGAACTAAAATATATGAAGAGGACCGGTATTCAGCATACCGGTCCTTTTTTTTTATAAGGTAGAAATATTCCGGTAAAAAATAATACCTCCGATCACCGCGGCAAAAATACTGGCAAGCAGTACAGCGCCTGCGGCAATGTCTTTTACCGCTCCGGCTTTCTCATTGTGTCCGGGAGAGACCAGGTCCACCAGTTTTTCAATGGCGGTATTGATCGTTTCCGTGATCCAGACCATCGATACAGCTGTCACCAGCCAGCACCAGTCCTGCCATGAGATCTGGAGAATACCTCCGGTGACGGCTACTATTACAGTAGCCACCAGATGGATTCTTGCATTGTTTTCATACCGAACTACGTTGCCCAGTCCCCGGAGAGCATAACTAAAACTTTTGAATGTTCGGAAGATCATGACTGTTTTTTTAAATGAATTAATTGATAAAATATCAGGTAACTGAAAGATAATAATAAGGCAAATAGAAAAGTGACCATTACGGCAGTGGGGCTGGTAAATTTTTGCATAGCCTCCAGGAAAAGTCCGGAAGGATTGGTCAGAATGTCCCAACTATTCCAGCGAAGGAACCGGCCCAGGAAAATGCCATAGCCGCTGAGTACGAAGCAGCAGGCTATAAAGAGCCAGACGAATGCAGAGGAAAGATATTTTTCCAATATTTCGTGTATGAACAGTGCGGATAAAATCCCCAGCATGAATCCGTGTAAAGCGAAAAGGAAAATGACGGTGGCGTCGTACCAGAGAGGAATCCCGTCCCGGGGACGTAAGTGGATAAGATCCGTAATGATATAGGGAGCATTAGGGAGAAACAACAGCCAGAGAAGTACAGAAGGGATCAGCACAGGCAATGGAATTTTTCTTTTAAAAGCACTGAGTAAAAAGGCGATCAGAAAGGGGATCCATGCCAGGAATAAATTCCATACAAGAAACAATCCTTTCATATTGCCGGCAAGTTGTATTCGTACACTACCTGCAAGCATACAGATTCCCGACAGGAATACCAGCAGAATAAGTACATTTGTTTTCGGATATTTTTTTAACAGCGTGCTCATAAGCTTTTTATTTTTGTAGCGTGGAAATTAATTGCTGATAAGTAGCATACTCCTGTAAGGAAAAAGATTGCCAGTCTTTGGAGGGATATTGAGCTACAAAATGATTTACTCTTCCTTCTATGTAATGATGGTAGGATTGATACTGATCTATGATGAGTCCTTTTTCATGGAAAAAGTCGCGGTGCTGGTACAGGTGAAAAAGCGTTTTGTCAGAGAGCGTCAGCAGAAACTTCTTATCAATTCCAGCCTCATTGAAATGATTGACATTGTTTTTGACAATGATCATATCCCAATCGAAACAAGAGCTGACGATCATAACAAGGTATACCGCCCAGCTGTTTACCCGGAAAAGATAAAACGATGATTTTATTTTATGGATTTTGATCAGTACAGAGATCAGTCCAGCCAGGACCAATACCAGAAAAATGATCACCCCTATGCGTTTGTACGCCAGTCCGTGCTGATGAATATAATGATAATTGCGAAGTCCTACAGAGATTGCCAGGAACATATTCTGAAGGATCCATGCAGTGGAAAGTATTTTTAATGTTTTATTATGAGAGTAAAGGTTGAGATTCCCTTTAAAGAAATGCAGAATGATCCAGATAGAAAGTAAAATACTTGCGATGAGAAGATAGGTTCCTTCGTGTACAAATTGAGCCAGGTTACCTGCTTTCTGATAATCAAAACCGATCCACAACCAGCAGAAGTCAATTCCATTTACCATCAGAAGCAGAAGGTTGGTCATGCCCAGCAGGATACTGGCAGTGCGGTACTCGTTCAGGAAGCTTTTGTATAGTTTTCCGAAACTGTATTTTATGGTAGCTTTTTTTCTGTTTTTTTTCCGCTCGTAATATTCATTGTATTCATTTTCCTTATAGAGAAAGGACTTCACGTCCCTGTTGAATACAGCTCCTCCGAAGAGAATGGTTCCAAGAAGGAGGAAGAAAATATGTGAGAAGGAAAATTGTGAGAGAAAATTGCTCAGACAGAAGCTGAGATAAGTCCAGAATTTAGAAGAAAGAGTATCAAATACCGGGTTGGCGAATTTGTACAGCCAATAAAAGATAAATACGATCAGCAGAGGTAAGAAGCTGAGGGTAATGTAATAAAATATTTTTTTTGATTGAGAGGTCCGGGTTGCTCCGATGGCTGCTGTGATACTGCCGGGAGCTTTCAGGAAAGAGGATAAAGTGGTCAGAAAAGCATTGTAGGTTGTTTTGAGTGAGGACTGATGGATAAATCCGGTCATAATTACAAATGAACCTATACTGACTATGCTTGCTATGGTAGAGCCGTAGAGACCTGTCATCACCGAAGCAATGAGCGTACAAAGAACAGACAGTTGTACATTCCACCGGAGGATTGCGGTTGGGTGGAGTAATAAAAGACAAGGAGTGACCGCAAGAAACAGGAGCAGGATATTTATTCCCGGAGACTGTTGCCAGAAAAGGTAATTGTATGCGAGGGTCAGCAGAATGGTGATCAATATTTTTTGTTTTTTCATTTTAAAAGAACTTTGTTTTTCAAAGTATATAACTCAAAAAAAAATGCTTTATTGTTTTCTGTTTTTAATTAAACTTTCCAGAGCATTCAGATGGGTCTGAAAGGCTTTCTTACCGTCTTTGGAGGCAGCGTAGGAGGTATTCGGTTTTTTACCGATAAATGCTTTTCGTACCTGTATATATCCTTCTTTTTCCAGTGCTGTGATGTGGCTGGCCAGGTTTCCGTCGGTTACTTCC
>CAYTGJ010000144.1:10666-11741 GCA_964437245.1 uncultured Chitinophagaceae bacterium | reverse complement strand
GGTTTTTAATAAAGGTTTCCGATTCACGGCTGGCCGTTCCGTTTCCGATTGCGACTGCCTGAAGATTATATTCTTTTACCAGGTGATCGATTGTGGCAGCACTCTCTCGGGTCTGGCGTTGAGGTTCGTGAGGGAAAATGGCAGTATAGTGTAGTAGTTTCCCCTGGCTGTCGAGGCATACTACTTTACAACCCGTACGGAATCCAGGGTCCAGCGCCAGCACATTTTTTTGTCCGAGGGGAGCAGCCAGCAGCAGCTGCCGAAGATTATCTGCAAACACCCGGATGGCTTCTTCATCGGCTTTTTGTTTGGTGCTCATCCGTATTTCTGTTTCCATTGAAGGACGCAGCAAGCGTTTGTATGAATCTTTTACGGCCAGTTTTACCTGCTGGCCAAGCGGAGAGGAGTTCTTTACGGTTTTGGTTTCGATATATTCCATGGCATCTTCTTCCGGAGGAAGCACGTCCAGCATCAGGAACATTTCTTTCTCTCCTCTGCGAAGGGCCAGTACACGGTGAGAAGGAGCTTTGGAAAGAGGTTCCTCCCATTCGAAGTAGTCTTTATATTTTTGAGCTTCTGTTTCCTTCCCGGGAAAGACGCGGGATTTGAACGTTCCTTTGTGGAGAAAGATCTCACGGACACCTGCACGTATTTCCTGGTTTTCACTTATTTTTTCGGCAATGATATCGCGAGCACCAGCCAGTGCTTCTTCCAGGGTAGCAACTCCTTTTTCTGCATCCAGGTATTTTTCAACTTCTGTTTCAAGGTCTATGTTTTCCTGGAGGAAGATAAGATCAGCCAGCGGCTCCAGGCCTTTTTCCTTGGCCACGGTAGCTTTGGTTTTTCTTTTAGGTTTATAAGGAAGATAAATATCCTCCAGTTCGGTAAGGGTTTCTGCTTTATTTATTTTTTCTTCCAGTGCCTCGGTAAGTTTCCCCATTTCGGTCATGGACTTTAAAATACTTTCACGACGCTTGTCAAGTTCCCGCAACTGAGCGATCCTGTCACGGATGGCGGTAATCTGTACTTCGTCCAGGCTACCGGTTATTTCTTTCCGGTATCGGGAAATAAAGGG
>CAYTGJ010000144.1:831-10656 GCA_964437245.1 uncultured Chitinophagaceae bacterium | reverse complement strand
GATGGTGGCTTCTACATTTTTGGGAGCAATGTTGAGCTCCTGTGCGATTTTAGAATTGTACATGAATTGAAATAAGTGTTTAAGTAAAAATAAGGAATCCGGAGATCAGTAAATAAAAAGTTTTTTCCACACTATAAAAGAAGCTTGCAAAGAACAGGCTACCAGCTTGAAAGCTTTTCATTGTTCTTGTCCGGGTTCTTTGATGACAGGCCGGAGTGTATATCCTTTGGTACGGAGTAGTTGGATCACTCCGTTTTCACCGGGTAAATGTGCTGCACCAATAGCGCAGAAGGTCGCTTCTTTCCGCATTAATTTTTCCAGGCGTTCGGCCATGATCAGGTTCCTGTCCTTGATCAGGGCATCTCCAAATTCGCCCTGCATTTCAGGAGTCTGTATAAAAGTATAAATGGAATCCAGGTTTTGGGAAGCATATACATTGGCCAGCCGGTGAATTTCTTTTTTCTCTTCGTCGATCCGGTCTATCTGTTCCAACAGCATTTTTGCCTGTTCTTCCACAGAAAGTTCGTTCAGCGCATTCATCTGTTCTTTCACGGTTTCCAGACCAGTAACGCGGAGGTTGAACTCTTTTGCCAGGTCCTGTAGATATTCGTCCAGTGCTTTCGGCATTTCACTTTCCATCAGCGATTCGGAGATCATGGCAGAGGTAAAAACAGGTTTGATTCTGTTTACAAAAAGGGTCATGGTAGTTCCCAGATGTTTCTGACAGAATTTCTTTACTTTTTTATATTCCTTTTCGGAAAGCAGTGTTTTCAGCTCTTTTCCGGGAGGAAGTAAAAGGTCGGAAGAAAGCTCTTTGGCAGTACTTTTGTCGAGTACGATCTCTCCGGCAAATACTTTACAGGATTTTAATTTCAGAAGAAGGGAATCATGAAACTGGAAAGCTCTTTTGTCTTTTACATGCATGGTCCCAAACAGATAGGAAGATTCCTGCATATTATTCCCCGAGATTTCCCAGAGCAAAGAATGCTGCTGACCTTTGCCCAACCAGGGGGCAAGCGTCAGGATACTAAACAGGAAATATTTTTTAAGGGACATAGTTTAATTTGTTGTCAGGCGATATATAGGAACAGGATTTTTGAACGTGGATAGCTTTCACATAAACTCCTTATTCAATTTAGGAGTAATTCCCGTTATTTGTTATCTTTATCAGCGTAATTAAGAGGTTATGAAGAAATTTATTTTGTTTGTTACGTTAGTTTGCGGCTTTCTGTTGTACAACAGCAGTGAAATAAAAGCTCAAAGTGACGACGGAGGCGGAAAAAAGTCTAAAAAATCGAAAAAGGCCAAGGGAATGGGGACTCAGGAAGACATCGATCAGGATCTGAAAGACGGACGGGAACGTGGGATGTCCAAAGAGGATAAAAAAAACCTGGCGAAAAAGAAAAAAGAAGTAGCCGCTAAAAGGAAAAAAGATGAGGTGACCCGCGCCAGAGCAGAGAAAATGGCACGCCAGCGTCTTGACAAGACCCGAAAAGGGGCTAGTAAGAAAAAGAAACGTTGGGTAAAAACACATTAAAAATATTGATAATCAAATAATTGTAAAATATTTTAAACGAATGTTTTGCAATTTATAATTTAAAAGTTACCTTTGCACTCCAATAAATATCTACGAACATGGGCGTTACTAGACTTAAAAGAAAAGACAGAAAAAATAAGACAGTTTCTAAACAGAGAACTTCAGCCATTAAAAGATTGACCAAAGTTCCTACAATCAAGAAAGTGGATATTGAAGAATTGAAGAAGAAAGCTTAATTTAAGCTCAAGACATAGTCAATAAAAGAGATGAATGGAAAACCCGTTCATCTCTTTTATTTTTTTGTGTTTACTGGAGTAGAAAAGCCCTGAAGGAGACTGTTGTCTGGTCTGGGGACCAGACAGGACACGGGCCAGGAATGAGCCAATAAAAAAAGATGAATGGGAATTCCCATTCATCTTTTTTTATTGATATGCGTTGCCATTTCGTCGTTGTTGGAGTCGTTTTTTCCAACAATGAATGATACGAAACCACACTCGCATTTTAGCCCAAGTAAAACATTCGTAGGATTTAGTATGAGGGGAAGTAAATGAATGAAGTCCGTGACGTTACGCCGCAGACGAAGAACCTTTCAAGCAGAGTCAGTTTGATATTCTACAACATTCGCTGTTTGTGTGTTGCCTGTTCCTGTTTCCTCCTATTTAAACCAGGCTTTCAGCCGTCGTTTGTGTCTCACAAACGATCCTAGTGGATACATTAAAGACATCTATTGTCTGGTCGCCCGACTAGCGAGAGAACGGAGTTTTTTCTCCCAATAATATATTTATATGAAACCCCATTAGCATTCCAACTCCACAGTTTTGCGCAAGTAAAATATTCGTAAAATTTGATATTCTATGGTGTTCCCTGTTCCTGTATCCTGTTCCCTTCTTATTTAAACCAGGCTTTGTAAATATTCAGCATATTCACAATAATGATCAGAGAGCCGACGATCAGCATCATTGGCTTGGCTTTTACGCGGCTTGCTACGAGCGCTCCCATCGGAGCTGCAATAATTCCTCCGAAAATAAGACCGATCACTACTTTTAAGCCGCCGCCTACCTGCCACTCTTCCAGTCCTATGATGATGGTGATAATGATGGCGCTGGTCAGAGCAATGAAAAATTCAGAAAGATTTACCGAGCCGATGGTGTACTTGGGATTTCTTCCTTTACTGATCAGGGTAGAAGTGACGATCGGGCCCCATCCACCACCACCAGCAGCATCCATGAAACCTCCGAACGAAGCCAGTATGCTGAGGTTTTGAGTTTTTTTCTTTTTCTCTTTTTTTCGTAAGGCTTTGTAAATAATGTATATACCAAGAATAAGAATGTAAATGGAAATAACTGGTTTAACATATTTTTTGCTCATTCCTTCGATTGAATCTACATATGCAATGGTGATCGCTCCGAAAATAGCCCCGATCACTCCGGGGACGATCAGGTTCTTGACCAGTTTTTTATTGATGTTGCCTAATTTCCAGTGAGAAAAACCGGAAGCGCTGGTCGTAAATACTTCGGAGAGCTTGATACAACTGTTGGCAATACTGCTGCTGATTCCATAGGAAGTAAGCATGGTCATCGAACTGGCTCCGTAGGCCATGCCCAGTGCTCCGTCAATAACCTGGGCAATGAAACCGATCAGGACATAGGCGAGAAACTCAGGTTGGGTGAAGGTGAGCAGAAATTCCAGAAATTCATTGTAGGCTTCGTCTGAAATGCTGGTACGTACATACGAAAGGGCCGCACCGAAGATAAATAAAACAGCCAGAATGAGAGAGATACGTTTGGTGATTACTTTAGAACCGAAATCCGACCGGGTGATTTTTCTTATAAAGTGCGGCTTTTTATGTTTAACGGGTTGGGAGGAGGAAGCAGTCTCTTCTTTCTCTTTTAGAGGATGCTTCTGCTCTTCTGTCACTTCGTCTTGGGTGGTCATAACGGATTATTGTCTATAGATACTATAGACAAAATTAGGCTTTATTACTTGTTTCTGCAAGGTAATCCCTTGAAAAATAATTATAATTGAACAATGATTCACGCTGCTATCAGACGCTTACTGAGCATTGTTTTTCTGTTGGTTTTTGTCCCAAATGCTGTAGCAATCAGGGTGGTGGAACTTCAGAACGGTGTAGACGATCTTTATCTTTTCAAGGATCATTTTGAAATAGCCGAAGACAGAACCGGTCTTTGGACCATCGATACGGTCACTTCACCCGGTTTCACCCGGTTTGTGCTGAATACAGCCGAGTACCGTTATGTGGAGAATCACGAGGCTGCTTACTGGATCCATCTCAAGGTCCGGAACGAGACATTGCCTTCGCATAAATGGGTCTTTGAAGTATTATCCCTGCATACCGATCATTTTCAGCTATATTATCGTGGGGCAGATGGACAATGGGTACGGAGGGAGGCAGGAGAGAAAAGGCCTTTCCGGGAAAGAGAATATAAGGTCAAGAATTTTACGTTTGACCTACCTCTGACAACCGGGGAAACACACGATCTTTATCTTTGCGTACGTTCCGGCAACGACGCAGGATTTGAATACAAGATCCGGTCGCAGCATTATTTTACCTGGTATACGACCCATGAATATCTTTTCCTGGGAGTATATTATGGACTGCTTGCTTTTCTGATTGTATATAACCTCTTTTTATTTATTTCTTCTCTTGATAAGATATATGTGCTGTATGCCTTGTATCTGATCGGTTGCTGCCTGGTCTCTTTTTCCGAAGACGGACTCAGCTATGAGTTTCTATGGCCTTCGTATCCCTGGATGAATGGCCTGATCGATGAATATTGCGAAGTGTTTTTTTTACTTTCTTTTATTCTGTATGCTTCCTATTTTATTTCCCTGCATAAAAATTTTCCAGACCTGTTCAAAGTACTCATCGTGCTTGTGACCGTGTATGTACTGATCCAGTTGTTCTCGGTCCGGCTGGCGGAGATTTCGTTTCTTTACCTGTACTGGATCCCTTTTGTGCTGGTCTATCTCATCGCCTGGTATTCCTACCGGAAAGGCTTTGTGGCAGCGCGGTTCCTGATTATCGGTTATTCGTTTGTACTGGTGTCTATTCTGATGAGTCGCCTGAGATGGTATGGCATTATTGAAGCCAATATTTTTACGGTATACAGTTTTTATTTTGCGGTGGTACTGGAAGCATTTGTGTTTTCCTATGCCATTGCCGACCGGTTTACAGTGTTGAAAAAAGAGAAAGAACGTACACAGTCCACTCTGATCTATCAACTGGAAGAAAATAAAAAACTTCAGACGAAGGTGAACCGGGAACTGGAGGAAAAAGTGGCGGAACGTACCGCAGCACTGGAGGAAGAAACACAGAAGCTGAATGCCGCTAACAAAAAGCTGGAAGCCATGGCAGATGAACTCAACAGGATCAATTCACAGCTTGACCATGATAATTGGCATCTGCAGAAAAACCTGAAGGAAGAGACCCGGTCCAGGATCGTACATGAAAAAGTTTCGTATGAAGAATATACACGGATCTTTCCTTCTGATTTTTCCTGTTATAAATATCTTGAAGAGCTAAAGTGGGGAGAAGGATACAAGTGTAAGAAATGTACCAATACAAAATATTCCGGACTGACGGATGAATATTTGTCCAGAAGATGTACCAAATGCGGGTATATCGAATCGGTAATGACGCATACTATTTTCAGAGCAGTAAAATTTCCGTTGACCAAGGCATTTTACCTTGTTTATTATTGCTCACTTGAAAGTGAAAAAATGACGTTGGACGAGCTTTCGGAATTATTGCAACTGAGGAGAAATACCTGCTGGAGTTTTAGCAAAAAAGTGAGGGAGAGAATTGAAAAACTGAAACAAAAACACAAGGTAAATACTGTAAAAAGCTGGGAATCATTGATATTGGATTAGAGCGGATTATATCTTAAATTTGTTAAGATGGTTACAACTCAGATTTCAGAATTCGGTAATATTCTTTTATTCCTCGTAGGAGGAATCGTATTTGTGGCAGTGGCACTTGTCGTGGCGGGTTTGATCCGTCCGAACCGTCCGAACGAAGAAAAACTTTCAGCCTACGAATGCGGTGAAGAAGCCGTAGGAAGTCCCTGGACAAATTTTAATGTACGGTTTTATATAATCGCCCTGATATTTGTGTTGTTTGAAGTAGAGATCGTCTTTCTTTTCCCCTGGGCAGTAGTATTCGGCAATGCGGAGTATATAAGGCAAACAGATGGTCTTTGGGGATGGTTTTCGCTGGTGGAGGTTTTCCTTTTCGTAGCGATCCTGGCACTGGGTCTGGTCTATGCCTGGGTAAAGGGATACCTGGACTGGATACAACCGGAGCCTGTTCCTGAAAAATTTGAATCCAAAGTACCGAAGAATCTGTATGAGGAGATCAATAATAAGTATCAAAAACACAATGGAGAAACGGCGTAGCAGGGAGAGAATGTTTTGCAGGTCGTTTCTGTATTCTTAATTATAAAATTAAAATGTTGCTCGATCAGAAATTCGGGAGCGGGGGAGTGGTGATCACAAAAGTAGACGATATCCTTAACTGGGCTCGTCTGTCCTCTTTGTTTCCTATGGGATTCGGGATTGCCTGCTGTGCGATCGAAATGATGTCTGCGTATGCTTCGGGATACGATCTTGACAGGTTGGGGGTATTGCCCAGAGCTTCTCCCCGGCAGTCGGACCTGATGATTGTGGCGGGAACGGTGACCTTTAAAATGGCCGACCGGATCAGAAGACTATATGAACAGATGGCCGAACCACGGTACGTTCTTTCGATGGGATCCTGTTCCAATTGCGGAGGCCCCTACTGGGAGCATGGATATCATGTGGTGAAAGGAGTAGACAGGATCATTCCGGTGGATGTATATGTACCGGGATGCCCCCCTAGGCCGGAAGCGCTGATCGGGGGGATCATGAAGCTACAGGAAAAAATAAGGCAGGAAAGCCTCATGGAACCTGTGGCTCTTAAAAAGTTGATGGCCCGTAAGGGAACCGTCCTGAGCTGACAAGATGCTTTATCTACTCTTTATATTGTTTTTAGATCCTTCCGGTATTCTGCAAACGAAAACGGACCGGATCATTACAATAGAGAAAAAAGTAAAACTGCATCATACCAAACATACCAAAGTGATCTCCTATAAGGTAGATACCTGTGTGTTCTATTTTGACGCACGGCACTTTATGGCAGAGGGACATGTAAGCGATGTGAAACATAGATTTCATGAACCGGTCCTGAAAGACCTGAGCCTGCTGCTGGTACATAAAGATACCGTGGATCTGTCAGCCCATAAATATGTTTCCATTGTTTCAAGCCTGGTAAACGATGCACTGGAAAAAGGATACGTGGAAATTTATTTCTCAGGAAAACCTTATCTGGGAAAGTCTATTCTGAACATAGAATATTGGGATAAAGATGTACATTCACACGAGCATAAACATAGTGATTTTTACCGTCCGGACAGTGATATCTTTATGTTGGTCGACGAAGGGGTGATCTTTTATTATTATAAACCTGCTATTAAAAGAGCGGAGCATAAATTCAGAGATTAAGATGGGTATGGAATTTTCAGAAATTAAAACTAAACTGGCCGAGCAATTTGGCGAAGGAGTGATCATCGGAGAAAATGCAGGGTACGCACAGCCACAGCTTTTCATCAGTCCTGATAAGATACGGGAAGTGTGCTTTTTCCTGAGAGACACAGACCAACTGTATTTTGATTACCTTTCCTGTCTTACCGGCCTGGATAACGGACCGGAAAAAAAGACGATGGAAGTGCTTTACCATCTTTATTCGATCCCTTATAATCATTCCCTTATTTTGAAAGTGGAGACAGACCGTGAGCATCCGGAACTTCCTACAATCTCCGATATATGGCGTACCGCCGACTGGCATGAGAGAGAGGCCTATGATATGTTCGGGATCAGGTTTGCCGGGCATCCGGACCTTCGCAGGATCCTGCTTCCTGCCGACTGGGAGGGATTTCCTCTGCGCAAGGACTACGAGGAGCAGGAGTATTACCATGGAATAAAAGTAAAATATTAAACATCTCCGGGTCTAATCCTGATGAAGAGAAGAGTCAGGAAAGAATGTTCCGGAGATAGAAGCAAGAATAATTAATGCCAACCGATCATATACAATATCAATACGATTCAAAGCACCTGGCCAATTCAGAACCTTTGGCCACGGATGTAAGCAAGCTCCGCACCGAAGAGATGATCCTCAATATGGGGCCTCAGCATCCTTCTACGCACGGAGTACTCAGATTGGAAGTGGTGACCGATGGAGAGATCATCAAAAATGTGGTCCCTCACTTTGGGTATCTGCACCGGTGTTTTGAAAAGCATGCAGAAAAACTTCCGTACAATCAGATCATTCCTTTTGTAGACAGAATGGATTATCTCGCCGCGATGAACTCCGAACATGCGTATGCCATGGGAGTGGAGCGGATGCTGGGGATCGATCAGAATATTCCGAAAAGAGTAGAGTACATCCGTGTGCTGGTGGCGGAGCTGAACCGGATCTCTTCACATTTTATAGGGATCGGTACCTATGGATTGGATGTCGGTTCATTTACCCCTTTTTTATGGCTGATGCGGGACCGGGAACACCTGAACCGTTTGCTGGAATGGGCATCCGGTGCAAGGTTGTTGTACAACTATATCTGGATAGGAGGTTTGTACTATGATCTTCCTGTTGGATTTGAGGAGCGTTGTGCCGATTTTGTCAGGTATCTTAAGCCGAAACTGGTCGAACTGCAGAAAATAGTCGTAGACAATAAAATTTTCATTAAACGTACGGCGAATATAGGTGTACTTCCTCTTGATCTTGCGATCAACTACGGAGTATCAGGTCCCTGCCTGCGTGCTTCCGGTTTACGTTACGATCTCCGGAGAGTAGACGGATATTCTGTATATCCGGAGCTGGATTTTGAAATCCCTATAGGCTCAGGAGAAATGGGGGCTACCGGCGATTGCTGGGACCGTACTTATGTGCGGGTACAGGAATGCTGGGAGTCATTGAGGATCATAGAACAATGCCTGGAAAAACTTACCGGAGAACATAAGCGGACACGTGAATTTGACCCTCAGGCACTGGTTCCTAAAAAGGTAAGACCTAAACTGATGGATTTCTATGTCCGGGCGGAAAATCCCAAAGGAGAACTGGGATTCTTTTTCCGGACCACCGGTACATACGATATTCCGTCGCGGGTAAAGGTGCGTTCCTGTTGTCTGGTCAACCTCTCTGTGTTGCCCGCCATTACCAAAGATGTAATGCTGGCGGATCTTATATCGATTTTGGGTTCACTGGACATTATGATGGGGGAGATAGACCGTTGAGGAAGAGAAGTTTTTGAAAAAGACTCTTTTCTGACGCTGATATATTCCTTAACTTTAAGCTTTCTAACTCAAAAGCACTTGGATATGAAAAACTCATGGTGGCTGTTTGTACTGATCATCAGTAGTGTGCTGGGAGCTTTTACCAGTGCAGACAAAGGCTATAAACCCGGCGATCAGGCTTCTGATTTTAAATTAAAAGACGTCAGCGGAAAGGAAATATCCCTGCAGGATTTTTCTTCCGCCAAAGGATATATCCTGATCTTTACATGCAATCATTGTCCCTGTGCGGCCAAGTATGAGGACAGGATTCTTGCCCTCGATAAGAAATACAAACCACTCGGGTACCCGGTGATCGCCGTCAATTCGGTCAACCAGGAGCAGTATCCTACAGAAACTTTCAGCCGGATGAAGGCGAGAGCTTCATTCAAAAAATATAGTTTCCCCTATCTGAAAGACGAAGACCAGGAAGTAGCCATTGCCTATGGAGCTCCTTCTACTCCGTACGTATATGTTTTGCAGCGGTCAGGCGATCAGTTGAAAGTAAGATATACAGGAGCGATTGACGACAATATCCAGGACCCAAAAGCTGTTCTGGAAAGGTATGTAGAAAATGCAGTGGACCAACTCCTGGCCGGGAAACCGGTGATACAGCCGGTAACCCTTATGCATGGCTGTGTGCTGAATATCCGGAGAAAAGGATAATTATAGGTTACTGCTTTTGGAGAAAGAGGCGAGAGGCCGGATAGAACCAGTCTCTGTTTCCGATAAATTGATTTTTCATTTTCCTTTCAAAAGGTTATGAGCATAGTTTTTATCTTGTACTGCGATTCTGGTATCTGGATTTTTTAACCCCGTTCAGATTTTTAAGAAAAACCAGCCCGTACCTGATTTTAGCCCCTATCCGAAAGCGATATGATCTATTTTTTTGAATTCCTATACTTTCTTGGAAATGCACAAAA
>CAYTGJ010000144.1:0-821 GCA_964437245.1 uncultured Chitinophagaceae bacterium | reverse complement strand
AAAATCCGTTTTCTTTGCCTAATTGTTTCATTCTGTATTGCTTATACAATGCTAAATGAATATTTTTGAAAAATGTCAATTATCATATTTTAAACATAATTAATTCTATAATAAAATAATTCTTATGGTTAAACCTGAACGCATTGTGTCGGTAGATTTTCTGAGGGGTTTAACAGTGGCAGGTATGATACTTGTAAACAATCCTGGTAGCTGGGAGCATGTGTATTCCCCTTTGGAACATGCCCGTTGGAATGGTTGTACTCCTACGGACCTGGTGTTTCCTTTTTTCCTTTTTATAGTGGGAATTTCGGTGGCCTATTCTCTGGCAGGAGCGAAACAACTGGCTACTGAAGAACAGCAGCGTGCGCTCATTCTTAAAATTGTGAAAAGAAGTCTTCTGTTGTTTGGCTTCGGACTGTTGCTGAATATAGAATGGGGAAGCAGCTGGGCGGAGTTTCGTATTCCGGGAGTATTGCAGCGGATTGCGGTAGTGTTTTTGGCAACAGCTTTGCTTTTTCTGAAAACCTCTTCACGTACTCAAATAATAGTATCGGTCGTTATCCTGGTAGGATATTGGGGAATCATGACGATGGTCCCCGTGCCAGGAATAGGTGCGGCTAATCTGGAACCCGGTAGGAACCTGGGGGCCTGGTTGGATCACACGATTCTGGGGCAGCATGTGTGGCGATATACCAGTACCTGGGATCCGGAAGGAATTCTCAGTACGCTTCCTGCGATTGTTTCGGCCCTGACCGGGGTTTTGACCGGAACATGGCTGAGAAGTGAGTATGAGCAAAAGGAGAAGATCATGAGGTTGTTTG
>CAYTGJ010000143.1:8299-11764 GCA_964437245.1 uncultured Chitinophagaceae bacterium | reverse complement strand
CACATCCACTCCCACAAAATTGCGATCATGATATACTGCGGCCAACCCGGTGGTATACTCTCCTCTCCCACATGCCAGTTCTACATATAAAGGGTTATTATTCCCAAAAAACTCCTTCCAGTTGCCTTTGATGTTATTGAAAATTTCTTTGCCTTCTTCAATAACATTACGGCGCTGTGCATTGACAGCAAACCGGGCTAATTTATTTTTTCCCAAAACAATGATTTATTAAAGTTCAAGACAAAAAGAGACCGGACAGCTAGCCTTCCCGGAATTTATATTCTCAGGATCACCTCCAATCCGGTCTTTTCTCTCTACTGCATCTGTGATGCAAGCGCGTTGTCGTATAAGTCTTTTGCTTTTGTGACACTCAAATACACTTCATTATCTATAATAAAGTCTTCCGCTACCACCGTACCGATCACTTCCACACCAAAATTTTCTTCACGGCTCACCATGTTCCTTGAGTTTTTCACATAATTCAAAAACTCTTTTTCCTTTTGAGGAGAAACAGATACGATGACCCGGCTGGGTTTTTCTCCAAACAACCAGGCATCTTTTCTATAACGGAAATCAGAAGTTACTTTGAATCCAAGATTGCCAGCCATGGCTGATTCGGCAAGCGCTATAAACAATCCTCCTTCTGAAAGGTCATGCGCCGAAGCAACCAGCTTGTCTTTGATCAATCCTTTTACCAACTCTTGTACATTGTATTCTTCATTCAGATCAAAGTAAGGGGCCGGTGATTTTTTCACTCCCAGGTAAGAGTAAAGGTATTCCGAACATGAAATATCGTCTTTAGAATAACCGATCAGATAAATAATATCTCCTGTCTTCTTAAAGTCCAGAGTCATCCGGTTGTCCAGGTTATCCATCACTCCCAACATTCCAATCGTAGGGGTCGGGAAGACAGGGCCACCATCAGCAGACTGATTGTAGAAACTCACGTTTCCTCCTGTAACAGGAGTATTGAATTTCAGACATCCTTTGGTCATTCCCTGTACAGACTGTACAAATTGCCAGTATACTTCAGGATTGTATGGATTCCCAAAATTAAGGTTGTTGGTAACAGCTACCGGTTCTCCTCCGGAACATACAATGTTTCTTGCCGCTTCCGCTACCGCCATCGCACAGCCTTCTTCAGGATTTGAATTCACAAATCTTGAATTACAGTCTACTGTTATGACAATTGCTTTATCAGTTCCTTTAATATTTACGACCGCAGCATCCGAAGGCGCATTGGTACTGGTATTGGCAGTTCCTACCATGGAGTCATACTGCTCATACACCCATTTTTTAGAAGCAATGTTCGGATGCTGTAATAAAAATTCACCGATCGCTTTATAATCCGAAGGAAGCTGAATATCTTTAATATCAAACTTCTGGTATTCCTTGAAATAAGCAGGCTCTTTATATTCTCTGTGGTATACCGGAGCTCCTCCACCCAGTACAAGGTCTTCAGCAGGCACATCGGCGACAAGCTCTCCTTGCATATAAAACTTCAGACGTTCTGTATCGGTTACAACACCGATCTGCTCACAGTTCAGATCCCATTTATCAAAGATCGCCTTTATTTTATCTTCTTGTCCTTTCTTAATCACCACCAGCATTCTTTCCTGGGATTCGGAAAGAAGGATTTCAAAAGGCACCATGTTGGTTTGTCTCATCGGCACTTTATCCAGCCAGATCTCCATTCCGTGCTTGCCTTTCGCACTCATTTCAGAAGTAGAACAGATAATTCCTGCTGCTCCCATATCCTGAATACCGATCACATCACCAGTGGCAATGATCTCCAGAGATGCTTCCAGTAATAGTTTTTCCATAAAAGGATCTCCTACCTGAACCGCCGGAAGATCGTTGACCGAATCTTCGGAAATATCTTTGGAGGCAAAAGCTGCTCCATGGATTCCGTCTTTTCCTGTAGCCGACCCAACTATAAAGACCGGGTTGCCTACTCCATAAGAAGTAGCACGGGCCGGAGGCTGATCGGTCCGGAGGATCCCTGCTGAAAAAGCATTGACCAGCGGATTTACATTATAACAATCATCAAAATAGATTTCGCCGCCTACGGTAGGTACTCCAAATGCATTGCCATAATCTCCGATTCCTTTTACCACCCCGCGTACAAGCCACTTGGTTTTTTCAAGGGATAGATTACCGAAACGCAGAGAGTTTAGCTGAGCGATAGGTCTTGCTCCCATCGTGAAGATATCTCTGTTGATCCCTCCTACTCCCGTAGCCGCTCCCTGATATGGCTCCAGTGCTGAAGGGTGATTGTGGGACTCTATTTTAAAACAGCAGGCCAATCCATCTCCAATATCTACCAGACCAGCGTTTTCCTCTCCTGCTTTGGCTAGCATTCTCGGAGAATCTTTGGGTAGTTTTTTCAGCCAGACAATGGAATTTTTATAAGAGCAGTGTTCCGACCACATTACAGAGAAAATAGATAACTCGGTAAAATTGGGTACTCTCCCTAAAATTTGTTTGACCTTCTCAAATTCTTCTTCTAACAGCCCAAGTTTCTTGGCTGTTTCAACTGTTGTTAATTCGTTTCCCACTATAATCAGATTTTAGTAGGCAAAAATAAAATAATAATTAAGAAAAAAGAATAAAAAAGCCTTCCATTTTCAGAAGGCTTCCCTATAAAAGAGTATGATTGTGAATAACTTATCTAAAGTTGCTCCGTTTTTTAATACAAACTAAAATTCCTGGAGTTACCGGCGATCGACATAGAAGCTGCATAGTTGCAGGTACCATCACCATAATCTACATTCAGGCGCCCTCCGGAAATGAAATACAGACTTGTATTCCCACTCAATGGATAACGTAAATTACCGGTAGCAGTACAACTATAATCCAGCAACAGAGATGAGGTTATTTTCCCGTAATACTCTTTTCCATCGGAAGTAACTCCTTCGTAAGGATTAATATTGTCCTGGTAAGGAAGGATATAGTACTTATTGTTGAGCATAATCTGATCATTATTCCCTTCAAAGATCGATCTCTTATGAATGGTTTTCCAGTAAGTAACCTTATTGTCGTTCAGGGTACTCAAATGAAGAGAGGCCCTTCCTGAACCTTCGTCGTCGGACACTGCTACTTTCACCTCTCCGGATCCCAGGTTTTCAGCGACAAGCTTTCCCTGCAAATGATTCCCATTGATATAAAAATTATTGAGCCTGATCACGAGAACAGAACCTGCCTGATTATAGCTGGCACCTGTCAGATCCAGCGTCACCACCCCGCTTCGTATCTTTCCGTCATAACTCGTACAGCCGGATGAAAAAACAATCGTATACGTTTTAAGTCCTTCTTTTAATATCAAGTTCAATCAATCCTTAACGTGAAGGATAAAAACGGTCTCCATACTGTCAGCTATGTCCGAAATATTTCGAAGACAGTTCTTCTCCTGACGTAACGAAATTCTTACTCGTAACGTCCTTCTAATAATTGAAACGTCCATAA
>CAYTGJ010000143.1:0-8289 GCA_964437245.1 uncultured Chitinophagaceae bacterium | reverse complement strand
CGTATCAATATCACTGATACACCCCAATGGAGCCGCTGCCGCATCGATCTTGGCATTTCCGTTTTCCATCAGGATATTTTCCGCTATCTTCAACAGATCATTAAATGCGGCTTCCATCAATGCATTTTCACGCATCACATTCTGAAACTCTGATGTAAAAGGATCAGAAGCCGTTTTTTTGCAACTTGGGAACAAACCGGCTGCCACGACCAACAACACCAGGATTTTTCGGGTAATATTCATTGAACTGAATTTAATATTTTAAGGGATATATGTGAGTACCACTGCCACCTTCTTATCCTTCACCTCCAGCCGGTCCATGGCCTTCTGGGAAATTTTGACGATGGTTTTAGGATCGGTGGTATCTGTCAGTTTACCGATCACACGGACAAATATTTTCTGCCCGTTGCTTTCATTCACTACCTGAATGATCGTACCTACCGGTGCGGTTTTATGCAATGCCTGAAATTTGGGAGCTTCTACTTTGCTTTCCAGCAACTCTGCCATGCCATGCTCACTTACTTTTTTGAACTCACCTTTCGGCTGGTGATAATTTTGTGTAACCACCTCCTGCTTGTCTTCTTTGTCCTCTCTGGATGTTCCGCTGCTCACAGAAGAGCTTGTGGGGGAAGTTGTTTTCCCTTTTTCAGGAATGACAATTTCCGTTCCCTCTTTCAAACCATCGATCAACTGAGGATTGGCTTTTTTCAAATCGTCTACGGAAACATTGTACTTTTTGGCAATGCCAAACAATGTCTCTTTGGGTTCTACCTGATGCAATTTGCCGGTTCTGGCAGATTCTTTTGTGTCCTGAGGAACAGCTACTGCATTTCCGGCTCCCGGCACTTTCAATACCTGGCCTTCTCTCAATCCGCTTTCAATTCCGGGATTCAGCCTGGTCAGTTCTTCAATCGTTACACTGTATTTTCTGGAAATAGAATACAGGGTCTCTTTTTTCTCTACTGTATGAGTTCCTGCATTTTTAGAATCGGAAGCCGTAGATCCGGAAGAAGCAGATACCGCACCTTTATAAGGGATCCGTATGGTTTGTCCGATCTTGATCGCATCGCCCATGTCAGGATTGGCAAGTTTGATGTCTTCTACCTTGGCGGAATATCTTTTTGAAATGGAATACAGGGTCTCTTTCGCATCTACCTGATGCAGTACATACAGTTTTCCATCTTTCTTTTCTACTCCGATCGAGTCCTGTATGGCTGCCTTCAGAGAGGCAGGAGCTACTATAGCCGGAATTCCCAGCCACAACATGATCAAAGCGGGAACAGCGAAAAAGGGGCTTGCAGCTTTATTCGTTCTTCCGGTCTGTCCGTTGATGTTACCTATTATTTTATGCCCTGTTAAACTCATAATTCAATATTCAGATTTCGTATACTATTTTTTCCCTGTCAGGTCAGTAAAGACATTTTCCAGGCTTCGCTCTTCCTGTTTCATTCCCAGTAAGGTCCAGCCTTTTTCAGAAGCCAGCCGGAAAAGATCAGCCCGGATGTCTTTTTCGAGACTACAGCTTACTTCATAGATACCTTTCCCAAGAAAAGTAACGTTGTGAACAGTTTCTAATTGCCTGATGAACTCAGAATCTATTTCTACATCAAACTCCAATGTCAGCACCTGATGCGTCTGCTGTACCAGTTTCAGTTCGGCAACCTTATTGTCCGCGACAAGCTTGCCCCGGTTGATGATGACCACCCTGTCACAAAGCGCTTGTACTTCCTGCATGATATGGGTAGAAAAAATTACTGTCTTTTCTTTTCCCAGTTCTTTGATCACGTTTCTGATTTCAAGGATCTGGTTAGGATCCAGTCCTGTGGTAGGTTCGTCCAGGATCAGTACCTGAGGATCATGAATCATTGCCTGGGCCAGTCCTACCCGCTGGCGGTATCCTTTCGAAAGCGCTCCTATCTTTTTCTTCTGCTCAAGGGTAAGTCCTACCATTTCAATCATTTCCTTTACCCTGCCGTCCAGCCTTGAACCTTTAAGTCCATGCACCTCCCCTGAGAAACGTAAATATTCCTGTACGTACATGTCGAGGTACAAAGGATTATGTTCCGGGAGGTATCCTACTCTTCTTTTTACTTCCAGCGGAGACTCTGTGACATCGTAGTCACAAACCTTCACAGTCCCTGATGACGGAGGAATATAGCAGGTAGCGATCTTCATCGTGGTGGATTTCCCAGCTCCGTTGGGCCCCAGAAATCCCATGATCTCTCCTTTATTGGCCACAAAGGAAATACCGTCCACAGCATGCTGCTGCCCGTATATTTTTATCAGATTTTCAACAATTACCGACAATGTATGGATCTTTTTAGGTATACAAAGATAAAAAAACGCCTAAAATAACCGTGGCTTATCCTTGCTTTGTTTTCCACGGCATGACTCTCCCCAAAAGATCGCTGTACCTGCAGGACTTCTCTTCTGAGGATCGTGGGGTAATCTTCCGGAGAGCTCTCTCTTCCTTAAAATGCAAAAGCGTCCCAAGATACATTACAAACTCATTTTCTGATCTTTATGTACTATCCTGAGTATTCAAGCCTCATTTCTACCCGGAAACACAGAGATACAATCATTCGAGTTGGAGGTGAATGAACCACACATAGGCTAAGGTCCGGATGCCGCAAAGACCAGAGAAATGATCAGGGAGACCTCTTTAGTTAGACAAATAAGAATGTACCGGATTAATTTTAGCACAAAACCGGATACCGGTGACCAACGTGCGATAGCGTTGACTATTCAATGTTTTCCATGAGAATTTCATCCGGGATCCCGGATCTGGCAGGAATAATATCTGGTCGCTTGAAATAAGCATAAAAGTGAGCCAGATGTTCTGTTTTCTTTATAGGGAAACCTATTCCACCCGGTTTTTCAGGTAACTGACCATTAGCCTGGCGGCTTTTTCAGATGCTCCTTTTTCTCCCATGAGCTCCTTCATGTACCGGTAATCTCCTTTCATCTTATTCCGGTGATAGGGATCCAGTAACTTTTTCAACTCTCCTGAAACAGATTCGGTCGTAAAATCATGCTGTAATAATTCTTTCACGATCTCTTTTCCGGCAATCAGGTTGGGTAGTGAAAAAAATTCGATCTTCACCAGCGGACGACCGATCATATAGGTGATCGGATTGGTTTTATAACACACTACCTGAGGCACTTCAAAAAGGGCTGTTTCCAGCGTAGCCGTACCGGAAGTGACCACTGCTGCTTCTGCATGTGCCAGTACATCGTATGCCTGGTCGTACACGATGGTGACATTGGCAGCCTTGTACGGTTCGTAGTATTCTTTCGGGAGATTGGAGACCGCTGCGATCACAAAATGATACTCCGGATATTCCCGGGTCATGCTGATCATCGTTTCCAGCATGACGGTTACTTCCTGCTTCCTGCTTCCTGCCAATACAGCGATCAGGGGCTTCTCCGGAAGCTGGTACTGACCACGGAAATTCTGATTGACCACATGCGCTCCTACCGCATCCTGCACCGGATTCCCGATATAATCTACCGTATTATAGTCGAATTTTTTGTAAAAATCCTTTTCAAAAGGCATGATCACAAACATCCTGTCTACAGATGCTTTGATCTTAAGCGCCCGTTTCTGATTCCATGCCCATATTTTAGGAGAAATATAATAATAGACAATCAACCCGTTGGTTTTTGCCCATCGGGCCATTCTCATATTAAAACCACCGAAATCCACCAGGATCAATACATCGGGCTGGAAGGAAAGAATATCGGCCTGTACTTCTTTGTATATTCTGGAAATGGTGCGCAAATTGGAAACTACTTCCCATAACCCCATAAAAGCGATCTCTTTATAGTGTCTGAACAGTACTGTACCAGTCTTTTTCAGATAGTCACCTCCTGTACCCCGAAAAATAGCCGAGGAATCATTCTTCCTGATTTCTTTTACAAGATTAGAAGCATGAAGATCTCCTGAACGCTCGCCACTGATGATATAATATTTCATTTTTCTATTATTGATCAGGTACCGGAAACGGGTCCAAAATATTTCCGGATACAGTTCTTGCTTAAAAATTATTCTCCGTAGTACTCCACGTAATTACGGGGAGTTTCATAGAGCTTCAGACGATGCAATTGTGCATTGGGAGCAATTGCATTGATCTTAGGGCTCAGTATCTTCCATATTTCCATGGCAAGGATCTCGGTACTGGCCATTTTGCCCTGCATAAAATCCACATCGACATTCAGGTTTTTATGATCGAGTTTCTCAATCACTTCCGCTCTGATCAGCTTGCTCAATTTTTTCAGATCTATGACAAAACCTGTTTCCGCATCCGGAATTCCTTTGACAGTAACGATCAATTCAAAATTATGTCCATGCCAATTTGCATTTGCACAAGGACCGAACACTTCTGCATTCTTTTCTTCACTCCATTTAGGATTGTACAATTTATGCGCAGCATTAAAATGCTCTTTGCGGGAAATATAAATCATCCTCTGTCAAATCTTTATCCGTTGCTGCAAATGTATGTATTTTTTATATTATAAACGAAAAAGCCTCCTCTAATCCTTTTCTTCCCCTGTCAAAGCCATACAACTGCTACAGTGGTCCGGCTAAAAACGGAACCTGTTTTTCCCTAACAAAAAAACAAAAAAAGGAATTCCCACAAATGAAGTGATAATTCCCAAAGGAACTCCGGCAGGAGGAAACAAGACCCTTGCACACACGTCACAGGCTAGTAAAAAAACACCTCCCCATAAAACCGTAAATAGTATATTGTACCGGCCTCCTACTCCATACAGCGAACGTACGAAATGCGGGATGATCAACCCGGCAAACCCGATAGGACCTGCTACCGAGACCGCCGCACCGGTGGCCAGAGAACAGGATAACAATACCAGCCACCGGAGTTTCTTGGTATTGACTCCTATATTTTCGGCTCTTTCTTCTCCCAGCAACAGTATATTCAACTGTTTCTGATAAAAAGTGAAGAGGATCGTGAGTGACAATACGGTCATGGCAAGAAAAGGGATCTTTTCCCATCCTGCCAGCTCAAATCCGCCGAGTGTCCAGAAGATGATATTTTTTAGCCGGCTATCGTCGGATGACATAAAAGCTACCAGACTCGTAGCAGAAACCATGAGAGCCGACAGGGCCACTCCTGCCAGCAATAACCGGGTCGGGTCGATCCGCCTTTTCTCATACGCTACGATGATAGCGATCAGGGTGACGGACATCGCTCCGGAAAATGAGAATAAAGAGACTGTCACTATATTGGCCGGGATAAACCCTGCATATACCAGGCTCGCTCCAAGACTGGCTCCGGAAGAAGTCCCCAACAAATAAGGATCAGCCAGTGGATTGTTGACCATTGCCTGCATCAGGTATCCGCTCAGCGCCAACGCTCCTCCTGCCATCAGGGCTAGTAAAATTCTGGGCATACGCAATTGTATGATCGCATAATGCTCGGCAATGTCGGGGTCATAGTTCAGCAACGCGGCCCTCACAGTATTCCAGTCTGTTTCAAAGCTCCCGATCCTGATCCCGGCAGCAATCAACACCCCGGCCAGGACTAACACAAGTATAATACTGAAACTATTTTTGGGACTCATCGGACGGGCGGCGGCTTTTTTGAATGATGTCACGAAGAGAAAGAACGGCCTCTGTCACCCTAGGTCCCGGACGTGACAAATAATCATCGTCTATCGTATAGTAATTTTTATTTTTATAAGCACTGGTACGCTTCAGATCCTGGTGGCGTTCGAAGAAATCTTTTTCCAGGGATACGTCCGGACCGCCGATGATAATTTCAGGATCTGTTTTCAGAATATACTCCGTGGTCAGTATAGGATAAGGGTTTTCAAAAATACTGTCCACAGCATTGATCCCTCCGGCATACCTGACCATGTCTGAAGCATAGGTATTTTTCCCAAAACAGAAATAACTCTCTTTGGAAATCAGCATCAGTACTTTAGGAATGGCCTGAGCGGCTGCGCTGGCTGTATCCAGGGCTATTCCCTTCTGAAGACTATCGGCAATTATTTTACCCCTGGCTGCATGTCCGGTGATTTCAGAGAGCGTTACGATTCCTTTAAAAATATCTTTCACAGAATTGTATTGCTGAAAATAAACAGGGATCCCCATCTTTTCGATCGCTTCGGCCTGTGCGATCGACAGCATCCCATCCTTGGTGATCAGAAGGTCGGGCTTCCTCAACAAAATACCTTCCAGGTCGGGAGGGTAATTATTGATTATCGGTTTGGAAAGGACGGCAGGAGGATAATTGCAATTTTGCGTCCGGCCAACAATTTCTGATGTATCACAGAACAGATACAGGATCTCTGTCACTGAAGGCGCAAAAGGCAAAAAACGGTTCGCCCCTTTTTTAATTTTCACTTCTCTTCCAAGATCGTCCTGCCACAGGACAAACTCTTCTGTCGTCTTATTTTCTTTCTGATCTACCGTACAAGCACTTAATACTCCCAGCGCAAGTAGCACGATCAGCTTAACTGTTTTTCTGAACATACCCTCTGATGTTAAAGCTGCGGCTGACTGTTTGATGATGAATACCATTCCTCTGTACAACTCTCTTTTTGTTTCTTACAATAATTCTTTATTTTTACACTAAGTTAATACTTTATTCTATATATCATGATGGTAGTCACAGGGGCAGCAGGATTTATCGGAAGCTGCCTGATCAGTAAGCTGAACGCACATAATTTCAATTATATCATAGCGGTAGACGATTTTTCAAACGAAGAAAAGAACAAGAACCTGGAAGGAAAGAAAATCCAGGAAAAGGTACACCGCGATGTTTTTTTCGAATGGCTTGACAAAAACTATAAGAAAGTTGAATTTATCTACCATATCGGAGCCCGCACCGATACTACAGAGTTTGACCAAACGATTTTTGACCGTCTGAACCTGAATTATACCAAACAGATCTGGAAAGCCTGCTGCGATTATCAGATCCCGTTGATCTACGCTTCTTCGGCTGCTACCTACGGACTGGGAGAATATGGGTATGAGGATTCGGAAGAGATCATTCCGAAGCTTAAACCTTTGAATCCTTACGGCCATTCTAAAAATGATTTTGACATCTGGGCCATTGCCCAAAAAGAGAAACCATTTTTCTGGGCAGGGTTGAAATTTTTCAACGTATACGGCCCTAACGAATATCATAAAGGGCGTATGGCTTCTGTGATCCTTCATTCCTATAACCAAATCATGAAAACAGGGAAAATGAAACTATTCCGTTCTCATAACCCTGACTATAAAGACGGAGAACAGCTCCGGGATTTTGTGTATGTAAAAGACGTAGTGGAAGTCATTTATTTTCTGACCCATCACCGGAAAAACTCCGGGATCTACAACCTGGGCAGTGGCCAGGCCAGAACATTCCTGGATCTTACGAAAAATACTTTTAAAGCGCTAGGGCAACAGGAACAGATCGAGTTTGTAGACACACCTGCCGACATTCGTGATAAATACCAGTACTTTACCGAGGCAAATATGGCCAAACTGAAAAGCATCGGCTACGATACTCCTTTCAGTACGCTGGAAGAAGGTGTGGAAGACTACGTAAAAAATTATTTGAGCAAAGGGATCTATTATTAAAGCCTGTTTTACTGCTTCACTAAGGTCTGGGTAAACCGCTGCTCCGCCCCTGTTATCTCAAGCATATAAAGACCGGAAGGAACTTCTTCCAGGCGGATTTCGAGTACAGGCTCCTCTCCTGTTTGCTCTGCCACCACTTTCCCCTCCGCGTTCAGCACTCTTACCCGGATCATTTTCTCTATTGTGGTTTCCAGGAAAAAAGTCCCGGTTCCAGGATTCGGATACACACGCACCAAAGGGAGCTTGTTCAACTCCGCCAATACTACGGGGGAATAGGTAAACTTGCCGTCGCTGTCCACCTGCCGGAGCCGGTAATACCACCCAGAAGCTCCCGGATCTTTATCTATGTACTGATAACGGCGTGTGAAATTGCTTGAAAGAGCCCCTTCTATTGTTCCGATCGTAGTATAATGAACACCGTCCTTACTCCGTTCGATCAGAAAATATGCATTATCTCGTTCACTGGCAGTGTACCAGGTAAGCAGGACATCCTCTTTCTGTACCGAAGCGGAAAAGGAAAGAAGCGATACGGGCAATCCATCCATGTCTTCCAGGTTACATCCCTTATTGTATGAATCTACGATATGAGCATTGGTATTTTGAGAAGCCACCAGGTCTACCCAGGACATGAAATACGACCAGGGAGCATCGTCGGCAAATGCCTGATCGGCGCTGCCGCGACAGGTGCGGTGAGCCTCGTT
>CAYTGJ010000142.1:0-11798 GCA_964437245.1 uncultured Chitinophagaceae bacterium | reverse complement strand
TCTCCTTCGGTATAGGTGGAGCTGCCTGCGGGTGTGACGATAGAAACAGAAGGAGATACGATTGAGATAGAGAGTATCGCCAGTGATCCGGATGGGACCATTATTAAAACGGAATATTTTGCAGGTACATTCAAAATCGGGGAACAATACGGCCCTCCTGTCATAGTGCCATGGAGCACCGCCGGACCTGGAACCTATCCGATCACCGTAAAAGTAACGGATAATACAGGAATGAGTACCGTCTCTTCTCCGGTTTCCATTACCGTAGAGGCTACAAATTCTTCGCTTCCCTTTACCGGTACCCCCTACACGATCCCTGGTAAAATAGAAGCAGAAAATTTCAACCTGGGAGGAAATAATGTGGCGTATTACGACAATACTGAACTCAACCAGGGAGGAGCCTACCGTGCAGGAAGTGTAGACATGGAAATATGCTCTGACAACGGCGGTGGCTACCACGTAGGCTGGACCAGCCCCGGAGAATGGCTGGAATATACGGTCAACATCACCGCAACGGATTATTATGCTTTCCAGACACGTGTGGCAACCGAAAATACCGGTAAAACCTTCCACATTGAGATAGACGGTGAAAATGTAACCGGAAGTATCCAGGTCCCTTACACAGGAGGCTGGCATAAATGGCAAACGGTTACTGCCCATTCTATTCCACTACAGCAGGGGATCCGAAAAATGAGAGTTGTATTTGATGCAGGTGATTTTAATATAAATTTTGTCAACACGGTTGTCTCTACCCCCACAGACCTGCTCGATCATATTCCGGCTCAGACCAATCTGATATACCCAAATCCGGTCGGTCAGTCATCGCTTCTTCGCTTTCATCTGAAAGCATCCGGCCAAACGAAGATCGCTTTATACGACGAAAACGGCAGGGAAGTGAAAGTGCTCGCCAATCAATTTATGCCGGCAGGAGAAAATAAATTCTCCCTGACAGGAAGTGATCTGCCGAAAGGTTTTTTTGTCTGCAAAATAACCGGAGTACAGGATCATATCGGATTGAAACTAATCGTAGATTAGTTTCTTATCTTACTCTTTTGGGGAAAGAGGGGAATAAAACAGTATTCAGGAAATGGCAGAATATTTTCGCTGTACCGAAAGTTTGATTTCTTTCCCTAAAATCAAAGGAAGATTATCGGCTTCGTGACCGGCCGGGAAACCATAACAAACCGGATACTCATATTCTGCGACTGCTTCCGCTATGATCTCGTACGCTGTTTTACCAAACTTGACAGCATTGTCTTCCATATCCGTAAAATGTCCCACAATAAGCCCCGAAATAGATTTAAATACTCCCGCTCTTTTCAATTGTCCTATCATCCGGTCTACACGGTATAAATTTTCGCCTACTTCCTCCAGAAAAAGGATCTTGTTTTTGGTCTTGAGCTCAGAAGCCGTGCCGATCAACGAACAAAGGATCGACAGATTTCCGCCGCTCAGCAGCCCCTGGACCTGTCCATACCGGCTGAGCGAATCTGTGCTCCATTTATACCCAAACGATTTACCAAAAAGTATTTTGCGCAGCATCTGCAAAGAATACTCATATTCTTTCTTACCGTAAACCAGGGGCATCAACCCGTGTATACTGGCGATCTTCAGTTTCTGGATCTGAGCATGCAGGGTAGTAACATCACTAAAACCAACGACCCATTTAGGAGAGCGAGCAAATTTTTTCCAACCAATATCATCAATGATCCGGGCAGTTCCATACCCTCCACGGACGCAAAAGACAGCTTTTATGTCCTTTGTATCAAGCGCCCATTGCAAATCCTGTTTCCTCTGTTCGTCGGTTCCGGCAAACTGATGAAATTTCTGATACAGATTCGGGCCCGTCAATACTTCGAGGTCCCAACCTCTCAATATCGTGAGAGCAGCCTCCAGTTCTTTACGATCAAAATTTTTTGCGGTAGCTATAATCGCTACTTTATCCTTTTTCCTTAAAAAATCCGGCACCTTGTACATATGTATCAGAAAGATAATGAAATCCGTTTATAAAAAAAGAGTCACACCGGGCTGGTATGACTCTTTGAATATGTTTTAGTATAGATTCTTATTTGGTACCAGTGGCAGGAGTCGCAGGCTTGGCAGTTTCCGCCGGAGGCGTTACTCCCAGGTCTTTCAATACCAGGTTGGAAATATCTTCGTCTTTATTTTTCGCATACAGAATAATAGCTGATCCGCCATAATCGGCATGTGTACTTAAAATGTAGGTATACCCATTAGCAGCCGCTACTTTTTCAATTGATTTCTGAATTTTTTCCAAAACAGGCTCCAGCAACGTTACTTGTTTTTTCTGAAGAGAATTCTGAGCATTTTCTTCAAATTCTTTGATCGAATTCTGCAGCATGGTCAACTCTTTCTCCTTATCCTGTCTTACAGGATCAGCCATCATATTTCTACCTTTTTCGTAATCCTGGTATTTTTTTTCAAATTCAGCAATTTTAGAATCCATTTGAGATTTTAACTGTTTCTCATAGGTCTGCAATTCTGACTCTATTCTTTTCGCATCAGGCAAAAGACTCAAAATATACTCAAGGTTGGTATAACCAATTTTAGTTGTTTGGGCAAAAGCTCCTACGCTAGTAGACAGAACCAATGCCAGGAGTATTATGATCTTATTCTTCATTATTGTAAAATTTGTTTAATGTCTTATTTGCAAATATTATACCTTTCTTGATATTAACCTAATATTTATTATTATAACGTTCATTATCAGGCTTGTCATTTTTGTCTCCCAGCCCCAACTCTTCCAGTACAAATTCTGAATAATCGTGTATAGGATTGGTATAGACCATGACCAGTTCACCGGACTTGTCAAAAATGATCTGTAATTGCTTGGCTTTAGCTACTTTTTCCACCGCATCAAATACTTTGTCCTGTACAGGTTTTACCAGTTCCTGCTTTTTCAGAAACAGCATTCCTTCAAAACCAAAGACCTTGCGCTGAAATTCTCTCATGCTTTTTTCTTTGACAGCAATAGTATCCAGGCGTTCCTGCTTCATCTCTTCGGTAAGCAGCACTTCCTCTGCCTGATATTTTTTACGAAGGTCTTCCACCTGCGTTTTCATTTTCTCAAGATCTTTCTGCCAACCTTCAGACGCTTTGTTCAGTTCTTTTTGAGCCTTGCTGTATTCCGGCATTTTACTCATGATATATTCTGAATCAATATATCCGAACTTTTGTCCATGGCTGTATCCTATGCAGGTGAGCATTAAGAATAAAAAGAGCGATATGTTTTTCATCGGTGATAACATTTAGCTGAAACGACGAAATAAATAATATCTTATAAGTTAATTAATTTATCTCTGTTATTAACGAACCAGTTATTCTTAAAGATTTCTGGTTTCAGAAAAACAGCCAATTTAAAACAGCTTTGTCTGCTTCCCGTACCGTTTATCTTAATTGCTGCCCTATGGTAAAGGTAAACTGTGGTTTATACGGTTTATTCTCTCTACCCGGTTCAATCATCTGATTCGGAATTGCATCCATAGGCCAACCCATATCCAACCCAATCAGTCCAAACGCCGGCATAAATATCCTTGCTCCGATCCCTGCTGCCCTGTATACATCAAAAGGATTGAATTTGCTCAGGTCGTCCCAAACATTACCCGCTTCAAAGAAGCTCAGCACCGAAAGGGATAATGCCGGACTGGTGGCAATAGGATAGCGAAGCTCCATGGCAAATTTATCAAAGACGGTACCTCCCACCTGGCTATAAGTACCATAAGGTAAAGAAGAAGCCTGATATCCTCTCAGACCAATGAAGTCCGTACCGATCGCCCCGAAATAGCCAAACATACCGTTTCCTCCCATTACAAACCGTTCAAAAGGTCCTATCCCCGTACTCGATCGATAAGAGCCAATCAATCCAAAGTTGGCTTTGGCCCGTAGTACAAGATTCCGTTTTTTGCCCGGAATCAGCGTAGTGTACCAATCACTGTCAAATCCCCATTTATGATACTCTACAAATTTATATTTTTCATTAGGCGTCATCGCCGAATAATCACGGTTACTGAAGAGCGAATAAGGCGGTGTAATCGACAGCGTAAGCGCAATACTTGATCCTTTAGTAGGAAAGTTAAACTCATCAATACTGTTTCTTGAAAGAGTAGTAGTAAAGGCAATATTGTTGGAGTATCCGGTATCAATACCTATCCGGCTGTAATTTGCATAGTTTCTGTAATGATAGAGAGAATAAGACAAATTATTATTCAGCGTAAAATAGTCATCCGGGCGTTTTAATCTTCTTCCCAGCCCTGTACTGACACTGGTGATATCCAAATGCTGGTCAAATTTACCATTCGATACGTTATAACTGTTGATATTGGAATGGTTCGCACTTACTGAGAACGATACCGGCTTCCGTCCCCGGAACCATGGTTCCATGAAAGAGATCGAATAGTTCTGATAACGACGTCCGTTTGACTGGAAGTTAATGCTGAAACGCTGTCCGTCACCAGCAGGTAATGGATCCCAGGTTTTCGGTTTTGTGATGTTACGGATGGAGAAATTGTTAAACACCAATCCTAAGGTACCAGTAAGTCCACCGTATCCATATATGGAGTTCCGGGAACCACCTCCCCAACCTCCGGATAATTGGATCTGATCACTTGGTTTTTCTTCTACCTTATAATGAATGTCCACTGTTCCTTTGGCCGGATTCGGTACCGGGTTGATTTCTATTTTTTCCGGATCAAAATATCCTAAGGTAGAAAGTTCCCGTTGTGAACGGATCAGGTCAGACCGGCTGAAACGTTCTCCCGGCACGGTTCTAAGCTCACGAAGAATCACATGGTCATGTGTTTTGGTATTCCCGCTCACGGTGATCCGGTCTATAATGGCAGGTTTCCCTTCATAAATTCTCATTTCAATATCGATGGAATCCCCGTCCACATTGATCTCTACCGGATCTACACTAAAGAACAGATAGCCATTGTCCAGGTAAAGGGAACTGATATCAATCCCGTTAGGGTTATAGTTGAGTCGTTTCTGCAACAACTCGGAATTATAGACCGTTCCTTTTTTAATATTAAGAATACTATCCAGCCGTCCGGTACTGTATATGAAATTCCCTTTCCAGGTAATATCTCTGAAATAGTATTTCCGTCCTTCCTCTACATACAAATGAAGGTTGATTTTATTGCTACTGTAAGAAGATAAACTATCCTTTAGAATGATAGCGTCACGATATCCTTTGGCGTTATAATACTCTATGACTTTTTCCTTATCTGCTTCGTATTGTTTCTTTATAAACTTGGAAGATAAAAAGAACTTATAAAAACGCTGTTCTTTCGTTTTTTTCATCTTCTTTTTAAGAGTGCTGGCATCAAACGCCTCCTGGCCGTGGAAATAGATATTTTTCACGCGTACCTTCTTCTTACGGTTTACATTTACTTTTAGGAATATGTTGTTATTCAGCAGAGAGTCTTTAACCGGGACAATCGAAACTTCAGCATTGTAAAATCCTTTTTCAAGATAAAAGCTCCGGATCTTTTTCTGTGCGTTTTTGATCATGGCATCATTCACCACAGTACCTCTTGTCTGGTCTACTTTTTCCAGCAGGTCTTCCCGCTCTCCTTTTTTGACCCCTTTGTTAAAAATATACTTTGAAAGTCTAGGACGTTCTTTTAATACAAAATTCAGGTAAATGACATTCCCTTCGATCTTTGAAATATTTACTTCCACATCGCCGATCAATCCCTGGTCCCAGATCCTGTTGATCGCATTGCTGATCTGATCCCCCGGTATGGTAATTTTATCTCCGGGCTTTAAGTTCGTAATTGCGATAATAGCGGTTGGATCCAAGAACTGGACCCCCGTTACTTCAATAGGATCTCCGATAATATATTCTCTGGGATTTCTGAGATCTCCTCCTAATTTTTGACCAAAGGCTACAGTAGAAAAGATTACGCCAAAAATTACACTTAAATACTTTTTCATTTATTTTTTACTACTGTCTATTTGTTCGCTTGTTTTGCCAAACCTTCTTTCTCTTTTCTGATAATCCAGAATAGCCTCATAGAAATGTTTTTTTCTAAAATCCGGCCAAAGTACTTCTGTGATATAGAGTTCAGAGTATGCGATCTGCCACAACAGAAAATTACTGATTCTCTTTTCTCCACTGGTACGAATAAGAAGTTCAGGGTCTGGGATATTGGAGGTCGCCAGGTAAGAGGCTACCAATTGTTCGTTAATATCTTCTACTCTCACCGAGCCGTTGATTGCCTGCCCGGCAATTTTTTTTACTGCTTCTACCAGCTCCCATCTGCCACTATAGCTTAATGCCAGGATCAATGTCAGTCCGGTATTCCCGGCAGTAATCTCCATTGACTCCCGGAGCTGCGTCTGACAGATCGGAGGTAAATCAGTCATATTACCTATCGTAATAAGTCTGACATTATTTTTATGTAATTCATTTACTTCCGATCGAAGAGTAGATACCAGCAATTCCATCAAAGCATTTACTTCTTCCTTGGGCCTGTTCCAGTTTTCTGTAGAGAAAGCATAAAGCGTGATATATTTTATTTTTAGCTCGGCACCAGCCTCTATGACATCTCTCACTGATTTGATAGCATTCTGGTGTCCGAATATTCTTAATGCTCCTTTCTTCTTCGCCCAGCGTCCATTGCCATCCATAATTATGGCAACATGTTCCGGCATCCTGCTATTATCAATTGTATCACGTAAGCTCATTAAGACTCTGTTTCCAAGGGGGCAAATCTACGAAAAGGTTATCCTTTATAAAAGTTCACCTCTAATATTTATATTCCTGCGGGCAGGATGTTTTGAAGATTGTATAACTTAAAGTAACGCCGGTGTAATAGTACCAATCCGTATCCAGAGGGTTTCCGGTGCTTTTCTTCCCGAAATCAGCCGTACTGACTCCATCCAGATGATCTGAAAATGTTTTTCGTGCCACAAACTCTGTTCCCAGATTCCAATTTCGGTTCAGAATGAATTTCACACCTACGCCAAAAGGGATCGCAAATCCAGGCCCCTGATAATCAGAATAGTCACTGGTGAAATTAGAAGATGGAGCCGGCTCGCTGGCAAAAAGAGCTATCCCGGCGGTAAGATAAGGAGAAAATTTCCATAATTGTTTTTTATCCCGGTAGTTGATGAAATTGTATTCCCCCATCAGAGAAACCTCTGTAAGACCGGATTTAAAACTTGCGTCACGCACTACTGCTGTATATTCCTTGGACCTGCTTTCCGAACCAGCCAGTTGTCCTAATGAAAACCCCAGGCGAAAAGCTGTTACTCTGTTGGTAGAATTGTACCGGTAAAAAACCATTCCTCCTGGCCGGTAATTTAAAAAATTATAGCGGGGATTGATGTCTCCTGTATAGTTAAAGCCTCCTACTCCTAAACCAAACTCATGATTTTGGGCAACGCTCACCTGACAAAAGACTGTAAAGCCTAAAAACAGAAAAACAGGAAAGATAATTTTTCCTGTTTTTCTATAGTACTTATTTTCAAATTCTTGCATACTAAATTTAAACAGTATGCAAAGATAACGTTATTTTAACAATTCTATTGCATTATCTGAATTTAGGACAGATAACTCTTGATGGAATAATATACATCAGGTGAAGTCCTGTAACAATATAAGCATCACGGTCTTTTCTCGTACCTCTCACTCCACCTGGAACAGCGTCTCCTGCTGTTCTGTAAGTAACACCATTTATAGTCATCAATTCGTTAATCCCAAGCGGAGCAAAGTTAGGATCATCATACACTTCTGTACCTCTGTAAGAAAGCAGTACAGAGTTGATATCTCCTGTAGCAGCATACAATTCATAAGGATCCGGATATTTACCGCTGGCATCATCCAGGTAATCGGTTGTTGTAAATCTCCATCCGATCTCAAAGCCCAGATCCAGTTGCTTGCTTAGTTTATATCTTACACCCAATCCAATCGGAAGGGCTATCTGATGAAGGCTATATTGCTTAGGAGCACCTGGTAATACTCCTTGCCCTTCTGTACGATAGTCTCTCAAACTTACGGTAGTACCATTATATTCAGTCTGTGGGTTGTGATGGAAATAGGCCAGTCCCACAAACATATAGGGAACGAAATCAGGTCTTTTCTGGTATCTTCCTCTGTGCTCGATCAGATCGATCACCACATCTCCTTTTAATTCGAAGATATTATTGAAGAATGATAGATTTCTGGATTTTCTGTTAATGGCTGCACTAGCGCCTCCTTTCGTCGAATACGAAGAGTTGATCCAGTCATCTCCTTTAATGCGACCGAAAGAGAATGCTCCTCTTACAGAGACTCTTGGACCTAACCTTCTCATAGCGGCAAGACCGAAGTTGTATCTTGTAAACTTAATACCCGGACTCAGAAAGCTCGGTCCCGGATCCATTTCTCCGACGTAGTTCATTATATTTAAACTACCTCCGACACTCCAGTATTTAAACTTGGAATTGAATCCTTGCGCTTCTGCGTCAAGTACTAAGAATAAGGAAAATAAAAATGATAAAAGTACTAATTTGTATAACCTGTTCATATTCTAATGCTTTTAATCATAAACCCTGATAGACCAATGTACAAATATATAAGACTTCTATGAAAAACAAAACAAAATCGTTGATAATCGCAATCTTTTCAGAGAGAAAAATACTGAATCTGGTTATTCAGTTATTTATTTATTTGAACATTTCGAAGAAACACAACGATGTACCTTTTTGGTAATAAAGCAAACGTTTGATTAATTTCTAAGGTCCAATCCCCAATTTAGTTTATTACGAAGGGTTTCGTAATAATTGTAATTTTTCAATTCTATTAATTTTACCTTAAAATCTGCCTTCTTAATAGCCAGGCGGATATTTGCAGGTACTTTTACAGACCTGGAATCGAATGAAATAAGGAAGTTATTACTTCGGCTCTCTACCTCAAATGAGATTGTACTGTCGTCCGAGACAATCAATGGTCTTACATTCAAATTATGAGGACTCACCGGAGCAATGATAAAACTTCCCAGACCCGGTACTACCAAAGGCCCCCCGCAACTCAGAGAATATCCCGTAGAGCCTGTAGGAGTAGATACTAACAGTCCATCAGCCCAATACGAGTTCAGGTATACTCCATCTACGTATGTATGTACCACAATCATAGAGGATGTATCACGCTTCAATATAGCAAACTCGTTCAAACCGTAATTAATTCCTCCAAACCACTGCTCTCCATTGATTAGTTTGATAAGAGTACGTTCTTTGATCTTGTATTCCCCAGCCAGGAGACAATCGATTGCTTCCGCTATTTCTTCACGGGCGGTTGTGGCCAGAAAACCCAACCTACCTGTGTTTATCCCCAGTACAGGAATCCCACGTTCTCCCACATAGGTGATCGCTTCCAGTAAAGTACCATCTCCTCCTGTGCTGATCAGAAAATCAGCCTCAAATAAATCGTCCTTGCTACTGTAAGTGGGATAATCAATTTCCCTGAGTCCTTTTTTTTCAAGTATTGCT
Organism: uncultured Chitinophagaceae bacterium; assembly: GCA_964437245.1. Taxonomy (GTDB): domain Bacteria; phylum Bacteroidota; class Bacteroidia; order Cytophagales; family Cytophagaceae; genus JANYCO01. Next base: position 2,306 of record CAYTGJ010000142.1, on the reverse strand, counting down.
TTAAACGGCTGATGCAGCTGGACCTCCAGTCGCTTCTTCTTAAAATGATCGAACATCGCCTGAATAAAAGGGATCGCATCATCTTTAATAGGTCTGCCATGTACCGCAACTTTCATCATAAAGGGATTAAAAACAGAGCATGTTCATTTAAGTTAAACTTTATAAATAAACATGCTCTTATATATAAACTAAGAATTCGCAGCTACTTTATTCTTTAAAAGAATCTATCTTCTCACTGATATTTGAAAAAATCTCTTCTACTTCTCCAACCCCATTGATAGGATGAAACTTTCCTTGCTTTTCATAAAACCGGGCAACAGGAATGGTCTCATCCATGTACACTTTAATGCGTGTATTGATTTTTTCTTCGTCCTGATCATCTGCACGACCAGATGTTTTACCTCTTTCACGAATCCTTTTTTTCAGTTCTTCCTCTTCCACTTCCAAGGCCACCATACCGGAAATAGGGGTATTCTGAGCATTTAACAGTTGGTCCAATGCTTCAGCCTGGGGTACTGTTCTAGGGAAACCATCAAAAATAACTCCTTTTGCAGAAGGATTTTCTTTGATTTTCTGTTCTACCATGCTGATCACTACTTCATCAGGTACCAACTTACCATCGTTCATGTATTTCTGAGCCAGTTTCCCTAATTCTGTACCTTCTCCCAGGTGTTTCCTGAATAAATCTCCGGTTGATAAATGTACAAGGTTATATTTAGCGATCAGTTTTTCGCTTTGTGTCCCCTTTCCTGCACCAGGAGGGCCAAATAATACGATATTCAACATAATGGTTTTTAAAATCCAGTTTGGGTATCAAAATTAACAGAGTATGTTTAAAAACCCTATCAATCATGAATTTATTTTGTACTCCCTCTCTACCCCTTTTTGAGTAGTTTCCGCCCCCAACTATACATCCGGTTAAATAAGGATGAAATTTAGTTACTGGTGATCTTTTGGAGAGTTCATTATTATGATAAACAATTCATTTACAATCTGTAAACGTCTCAAACGTAGAGAACCAGTCAACTTATCGAAACAGGTGTAATACCCTGCTCTGCCTTGCTGGAAAAAGAGCCAGGAATTGAGATTATTCCTTTATGTCATCGGATTTTTCTTCCCTAGAGTCTTTTATCTGTCATAATGTCACAATTTTTAGTTTAATCCTTTCATGGCATAGCCCTTGTTAAGAAAGAAGTAAGACTAATAGAAACTTTAAAACTTAAAAATAAAAAGAAAGATATGGGAAAAATTATTGGTATAGACTTAGGAACTACCAACTCCTGCGTATCCGTGATGGAAGGTAATGAGCCGGTGGTAATTCCAAATAGTGAAGGAAGAAGAACCACTCCTTCAATAGTAGCATTTCTGGATAATGGGAATGGCGAGCGCAAAGTAGGTGATCCTGCGAAAAGACAAGCTATTACCAACCCTACTAACACGATACAATCCATTAAACGTTTTATGGGAAAGAAATTTTCTGAAGCGGGCAATGAATTAAAAAATATTACTTATGTAGTAGAACAAGGTCCAAACGATACCCCTAGGGTACGTATAGGCGACAGGCTTTACACGCCTCAAGAGCTTTCGGCTATGATTCTTCAGAAAATGAAGACTACTGCTGAAGACTACCTGGGGACTACCGTTTCAGAAGCGGTCATCACCGTACCAGCTTATTTCAATGATGCAGAACGTCAGGCGACCAAAGAAGCCGGACATATCGCCGGACTTGAAGTAAAGCGTATCATCAACGAACCTACAGCAGCAGCGCTGGCCTATGGTCTTGATAAGAAAAATCAGGATTCTATTATAGCTGTATTCGACCTTGGAGGCGGTACATTTGACGTATCAATCCTGGAACTGGGAGATGGCGTATTTGAAGTAAAATCTACTGACGGAGACACTCACCTTGGAGGAGATGACTTTGACCAGAAAATTATAAACTGGCTGGCAGAAGAGTTCATCAACGATGAAAACATTGATCTGAGAAAAGATCCAATGGCACTTCAACGTCTGAAAGAAGCGGCTGAAAAAGCAAAGATCGAATTATCCAGCAGCAATGAAACGGAAATCAACCTTCCTTACATCATGCCGGTAAACGGAATTCCGAAACACTTGGTCAGAAAGCTCACCAAAGCTAAATTCGAACAGCTTTGCGACGATCTGATCCAGCGTACTCTTGAGCCTTGCAAAAGAGCTCTTAAAAACAGCGGACTTTCTCTGGATAAAATCAACGAAGTAATCCTGGTAGGAGGTTCTACCCGTATTCCAAGAATACAGGAAGAAGTAGAAAAATTCTTTGGTAAAAA
>CAYTGJ010000141.1:6327-11818 GCA_964437245.1 uncultured Chitinophagaceae bacterium | reverse complement strand
CCGACAACCTTCAAAAAATGTTTTCGGCGTTACTTCCCGGGGGGGCTTTGGTCACTTACTGCGCAAGAGGTCAGGTCAAACGGGACCTGAAAGCCCAGGGGTTTACGGTGGAAACCTTACCGGGGCCTCCTGGTAAAAAAGAAATGACCCGGGGTGTTAAATGATCTAAGATATAAGTCGTTGTATTTGAGTTGTTTTTGAGGACGGGAGTCGTTTCCCGGAACATCGGGATTTTCTTCGGGATTTGTATAAAAAAGATCCGTATAGCATGAAAATTACAAAAAAGCACTATATTTGCGCTCCGAAAATGTAAAAACGGAGAGGTTTCGTAGCTCAATTGGATAGAGCACCTGACTACGGATCAGGAGGTTTGGGGTTCGAATCCCTACGGGAACACAGCTAAACTATTAGCCTTTTTAGAGCAGGGGATCAAATTTTGATCCCCTTTTTTGTACCTCTCCAAAGCGGGCTCACAACGTGGTAGATTTAGAACTTGCCAAACCCAAGTAAAGTATCCTGCTTTGTCCTGAAATAAAGGTATGGTACATGTGAATCAATCTAAAGAAAATATCGCACAAAAAAGGTCCCTTATGGGGAACGTTAAGGTAATCCCGTTCTCTAGCTTCAATGCCGTGCAATCAAGTCCTTTTGGCTAGGAAGCAAAAAGGACTTGACATATTTTTGAAAACATTTTTAAAATGATAACTATTTTACTATCTTTATAAAGTCGGGCAAGACTATAACAACGATTAAAAAAGTAAAGGAAATGATCGAAATAATAGAGGCCGATGGATGGTATCTGCATGATCAGGCAGGGAGTCATAAACAGTACAAACACCCTACCAAGGTTGGGAAAGTAACAATACCTGATCACGGTAAGAATAAAGATCTGGATCACAAAACGGTTAGTTCAATCTTGAAACAGGCGGGACTTAAGTAGTCTCGCTTAAACCAAAAAAATATGAGACAAGTAACTATAGAAATTTCATTTACAGGAAACAATTTTTCCGCCTATGTCCCTGAATTGCCAGGATGTGTAAGTGTAGGGGATACCCCCTCAGAAGTAAAAGCTAATATTATAGAAGCTATGAAATTGCACGTAAAAGGCAGCCTTGCGGACGGTGATCCGATTCCGGCAAAGTTTGTAAAGGGTAATTTAGAATTGTTGTACAAATTTGACACTGCTACATTGCTTGAATACTACAAAGGTATATTTACCAAGGCGGGATTGGAGAGAATAACCGGCATAAATCAAAAACAGCTATTTCATTATGCCAGTGGCTTCCGGAAACCCCGTCCGGCTAAAGCAAAAGAAATTGAAACAGCTTTACACCAGCTCGGTAAGGAGCTTTTAGCGGTGCGGTTGTAGTTTTTGTCTGACGACTTACTTTACTTATCCGTCAAGGAACCCCTGAAATTCAGTTTTTTTATTGTCACTACGGAACATTTGCTGATAGGCCAATGAATTAAATTCAGTTGGTTGACCTGTTTAATAAGTACAGGTATGCTATTTTGTTTTTGCTACCACAGTTCATCAGCTGTCATATTAAATGTATTGTTTAAATTAGAATGTTAACATAAGTAGAAGGTGTAGAGGATGTTCCTTTCTGATGGATCATAAATCAATATCATGTTTCCTGAAAAAAATAAAGACCAGTATCAAAAAAAGAAAGGGAGAGCTGCTTCGTCCCTTATTCGCAATTCAGCTTCCTGGATCTTAAAATAAGATTAAAATTAATCCGGGATAAGCGGAAATAGTTAATGAATATAACTATTAGTAAAATAAACTATCTTTGCCATGCGTTTATCAGGATGACATGTCGGATCAAAATCAACAAAGTGAAAGAGAACCTCTCGGGAAAGAACTTACTTACTTGTCCCGCTTGTATTATGGGGTAGTCACTAATAAACTTTCTGCACTGGAGATAGAACGGTATTACTATGTTCTTGTGCTCATAAAAGAGGGCCAGGGAAAGCTTACGCAAAAAGAGCTTGCCTCCCGGATACATTCGGATAAAGTATTTACTGTAAAGATACTGGACTACCTGTCTGAAAAAGGAATGATCCGGCGCATGATCAACAAAGACGACAGAAGAGAACATCTGATCTGCCTGACTGCGAAAGGAGAAAAACAGGTGCCGCTTATTACCAAAGCCTTTAACGAGGCTACTGCAGCAGCATTCAAAGGATTGTCCAAAGCAGAAAAGGAACTGTACTATACGGTGCTGCACAAAATGAGGGAGAATTTATTGTCTCTCCCCGCAGACGAAGTAAAAGTGAATTTTAAAAAAATAAAGAAGAGCAAAAAATGAAAAAGTTGAAAGTTCCGCTGATCATAGGGGCAGTTTTTTTGATACTGGCACTTTTGAAAGTGTTTTTTCTTACCCCTTCGAAGCCGGGGCAAACAGGAACTACAGGAGGAGTCCGGCAGCCGGTGCCAGTTACAGGCTATATTGTGAAAAATGAAATTCTGAACAATGAAGTTTATTCGTCTGGAACGATCTCTGCCAATGAAGAAGCGGAGTTGCGCCCGGAAGTGTCAGGAAAGATCACCTACCTCAATCTCGTAGAAGGAGGAAGGGTTTCGGAGGGAACTCTGTTGGTTAAGATCAACGATGCGGATTTGCAGGCACAGCTCAAAAAACTTCAGCTACAGGTGAAACTTGCGGAAGAAAGAGAAGCCCGTCAGCGGAAATTATTAGAGATCAGTGGTGTCAGTCAGGAAGAGTACGATATTGTGCTGAATGCGCTCACTACTGCCAGGGCAGACGTGGAGAACATGATGGCACAGATTGCAAAAACAGAGATCCGGGCTCCCTTTAGCGGAGTGCTTGGATTAAGAAAAATAAGTGTCGGGGCTTATGTAAGCCCTGCAACACTGATCGCAACGATGCAACAGATCGATCCGGTAAAAGTCGATTTTTCAGTACCTGAAAAATATATGGACCTGCTTAAAAAAGGGGACAAGGTATTCTTTTCTGTACAGGGACTGGCCGATACATTTACCGCCAAAATTTATGCCATCGACCCTAAAATAGATCTTGCTACCAGAACGATCCAGTTGAGAGCATTGGCTCCCAACAAGAATACCAGTATCTTCCCGGGAGCTTTTACCAGGGTACAATTGGTATTGGATCAGAATAAATCCGCTATCATGGTACCTACCGAATCGATCGTTCCGGTTTTAAAAGGACAGAAAGTCTATTTGTACAAGAACGGTACCGTACGGGAACAAATAGTGGAAACGGGGATCCGTACATCCGAGCGGATAGAGGTGGTTAGTGGCCTTCAGTTGGGAGATACCGTGATCGTGACCGGAGTAATGTCGATCCGGCAGGAAGCTCCTGTTAAAATGATCCGTACATTTTAATCACCTTTTTGAGAAGACTAATTTAATAGTGTATGGAATCATTATCTACCATAAGTATCCGGAGACCAGTCCTCGCCATTGTGATGAGCCTGGTGATTATCCTTTTCGGTCTTATCAGTTTTCATTTTTTAGGCGTGCGGGAATATCCTTCGATAGATCCGCCGATCATCACGGTGCGTACCAGCTATACAGGTGCCAATGCAGAAGTAATACAATCGCAGGTGACCGAACCACTGGAGAAAGCGCTGAACGGAATAGAAGGGATCAGGACGATCTCTTCGGCGAGCAATCAGGGATCGAGTGTTATCACAGTAGAGTTTAACCTTGGGGCTAACCTCGAAGCAGCTGCCAACGATGTACGGGATAAAGTGTCACAGACACAGAGACAGCTTCCGCAGGATATTGATGCGAATCCTACAGTGACTAAAGCAGATGCAAACTCGGACGCAATTTTGGCGGTGACGTTGCAAAGTGATACTAAAAACCGGATGCAGGTAAGCGACTATGCCGAAAATGTGATCATGGAAAGACTACAAACTATTCCGGGGGTAAGTACCATTCAGATCTGGGGCCAGAAGAAATATGCGATGCGGATCTGGATGGATCCGGTGAAGATGGCTTCCTACGGAGTCACTGCTTCCGATGTTTCCACCGCACTCAACAGAGAAAATATAGAACTCCCGGGAGGAAAGATAGAAGGAGATAAAACAGAGTTAAGCGTAAAGACTGTTGGAAGGCTCACGGACGAGGAGTCATTCAATAATCTGATCCTTCGTGCCAATGGCGATAACCTGGTCCGGCTGAAAGACATAGGATATGCCGTGCTGGGGCCGGAAAATGCAGAAACTGCCCTGAAAGATAATGGAGTACACATGGTAGGATTGGCACTGATACCGCAGCCAGGAGCCAATTATCTTGATATCGCAGAGGAGTTTTATAAAAGGATAGAAATAATTAAAAAAGATCTCCCGCAGGATTTTACTATGAAACTGGCCCTGGACAATACAAAGTTTATCAAGTTGTCTGTGGAAGAAGTGGAAGAAACGCTGATCATTGCGATCATTCTGGTGGTCTTGATTATCTTTTTGTTTTTCAGAGACTGGCTGATCGCTTTTCGTCCTCTCATCGATATCCCTGTTTCTCTGATCGGTGCATTCTTCATCATGTACCTGATGGGGTATTCGATCAACGTGCTGACCTTGCTGGCAATCGTGCTGGCCACAGGACTGGTGGTAGACGACGGAATTGTGGTGACAGAAAATATCTTTAAAAAAATAGAAAAAGGGATGAAGCCGGTAGAGGCGGCGATTGAAGGATCGAACGAGATCTTTTTTGCCGTTGTGGCTACTTCCATTACACTGGCTGCCGTATTTATGCCGGTGATATTCCTCGAAGGATTTGTCGGACGGTTGTTCCGGGAGTTTGGTGTAGTCATTGCCGGTGCAGTGTTGATCTCTGCATTTGTGTCGCTTACCCTTACTCCGATGTTGAATGCCAAGCTGGTTCATAAGGACCCGAATAAGAAGAGCCGTTTTTATCTTGCCACCGAACCATTCTTTGAAGGAATGGTCAATGGATATTATGAATCCCTTCATAAATTTTTAAAGATAAGATGGGTTGCGGGAATTATTATATTGATCGCCGGAGTAATAATCGTGTGGATGAATACGATCTTACAATCCGAATTGTCCCCTCTGGAAGACCGGAGTTCGCTGAGACTTTCTATTACAGCCCCGGAAGGAGCCTCCTTTGAATATACGGATCATTTTATGGATAAGATCGGTACGTTTGTGGAAGATTCGATCCCCGAAAAAGAAACAGGACTGGCGATTACCGCTCCGGGATTTTCAGGATCCGGAGCAGTCAATACCGGAGCGTTCCGGATGATGCTGTCTGATCCGAACGAAAGAACACGTTCACAAAACGATATCGCCAATTATATTACAAAAGTGAGTAAGGAGTTTCCGGAGGCTAAAACCTTTGTGATCCAGCAACAGACCATTTCTACCGGAGGCAGAGGACTACCGGTACAGTTTGTATTGCAGGCCCCGAATTTTGAAAAGCTGAAAGAAAAGCTTCCGTTATTTTTGGAAGAGGCTAATAGAAATCCCGTCTTTCAAG
>CAYTGJ010000141.1:0-6317 GCA_964437245.1 uncultured Chitinophagaceae bacterium | reverse complement strand
CGATCTCAAGTTTAATAAACCAGAGCTTTATGTCTCGATCGATCGGGACAAAGCGAAAACACTGGGCGTTTCGGTCATGGATATTGCGCAGACCATTCAGCTTTCGTTGTCCGGGCAGCGGTTCAGCTATTTTACCATGAATGGCAAACAATACCAGGTGATAGGACAGGTAGACCGTGTCAACCGCGATGAGCCGATGGATCTGAAAGCCATGTATGTAAGAAGCTCTTCCGGCCAACTGATCCAGATCGACAACCTTGTGACGGTAGAAGAAAACAGCAGCCCGCCTCAGTTGTATCACTATAACCGCTACCAGTCAGCAACCGTATCGGCCGGCCTGGCTCCGGGAAAAACCATAGGAGACGGGATTGCTGCTATGAATGAAATTGCAGACAAGGTATTGGACGAAACCTTTGCCACTGCGCTTGCCGGAGCTTCCAGGGATTATTCAGAAAGTTCTTCTAACATTATGTTTGCCTTCATCCTTGCGCTGTTATTGATCTATCTGGTACTGGCCGCACAGTTTGAAAGTTTTATAGATCCGCTGATCATCATGATCACGGTGCCGCTTGCGCTGGCGGGAGCAATGTTGTCGCTCTGGTATTTCAACCAGACCATGAATATCTTCAGCCAGATTGGGATTATTATGCTGGTCGGGCTGGTGACGAAAAACGGAATCCTTATTGTGGAGTTTGCCAATCATTTGAAGGAAGAGGGGAAATCTATTCATGAAGCGATCCTGGATGCTTCTGCTGCCCGGTTGAGGCCTATTCTGATGACGAGTCTGGCCACGGCCCTGGGCGCACTGCCGATTGCGATGGCCTGGGGAGCAGGAGCCAAGAGCCGGATGGGCATGGGGATTGTGGTGATCGGAGGGCTGATGGTATCGTTGATCCTTACCCTGTATGTGATCCCTGCCATGTATACTTATATGTCGAGCAAAAAAAGAAATAATACGAATTAGTTATGGGGAGGAAAATAATGATCATACTGGTGGGTCTGCTGTGCTGCTCCTGGAGTAGCACAGCAGCTCAGGATACATTAGCCCTGGAGGAGGCTATCCGGGTGGGATTGGAAAAGAATTTCTCTATTGTATTGGCCAAAAATAATTTTGAGATCTCTCAGAACAATAACACCTGGGAGTATGTACTTCCGACGCTGGGAGTTAATGCTACACAATCCAACAGTATTACGAATAGTAAGCAGACTCCTTTTGTCGGAGCCCCGAGAGAAGGAACCGGATTGAAAGCGACCTCGCTGAATGCTTCGGCGTTGCTGAACTGGACTGTTTTTGATGGGTTCAATATGTTTGTGACAAAAGACAAACTGGAAGAATATGAACGGCAGGGAGAGACACAGGTACGCCTGGCGGTAGAAGATATCGTGTCCAGGATCATTGTCGCCTACTATGGAGTTACCTTGCAGCGTAAAATGCTGGAGCAGAGAGTGGAGGTCATAAGTATTTCCCGCCAGCGTAAGAGATTGGTGGAGTCGCGTTACAGAGTAGGCTCTGCCTCTGAACTTGCCTTGATGCAGGCGCAGGCCGATCTTAATGCCGATAGCTCTGCGTTGCTACAGCAGGAAGTATTGTATAAGAATGCACAGGCCGATCTTAACCGTTTGCTCATACAGGATGCCCAGATCCCGGTCAATGTCTCCGCTGCGATCAGTTTTGACCGTACTCTCTTGTTTGAATCGTTGAGCGAAAGAGTAAAAAACCAGAATACAGAATTGCTGCTGGCTAAGCAAAATGAACGCCTGGCGGTATTGTCAGTGGAAGAGGCAAAATCAGGTCGCTATCCTCAATTGGATCTTTTCGGAGGATACAACTATAGCAGGAATACGGCTGCGATCGGGTTTGCCCAGCATTCCAGAAGTTTTGGACCTACCTACGGGGCTACTTTTTCCTGGAATCTTTATGGGGGAGGAGCAAACAACCGCATGATCCAGAATGCAAAAATTCAGAAACGAACACAGGAAATACAGCGTAAGGATCTGGAAATACAATTGAACAACGAACTTTATAAAATGTATAATCAGTACCGGGTGAATATAGGATTGGTGGATATTGAGCAGAACAATCTGAAAGTTACCGAGCGCAATGTGACCATCGCCCTGGAACGGTACCGGCTGGGAGCTTTCACAGATCTGGAGCTGAGAGATGTTCAGTCTTCTTTTATTGATGCCTCTTCCAGGTTACTGACCTCCATCTATCAGGCTAAACAATCCGAAACAGAACTGCTGCGAATGAGCGGACAGTTGTTGAAATAGGGAACAGATTAGGACATAAAGCAGCCTTATTTTTCTCTTTTGTAATTCTTATAGTCGCCTGGCAAAGAAACCGGGCGATTCTTATTTAATAGGGCTTCATCAACTAAGTTCAGTAGCGTAAAATCTAACGCATCATAAATATTGAACAGATGCATTTTACTTTAAAATAATGCGACTATTATGCCTCTCTCCAAACGGTGTGGTGATCGAAGCGAGATATATACCTCTGGGAAAATGACGAACATCGATCATTACTTCGTTTGTTTCTGCTTCCTGGGAGTAAACCAGTTGGCCGTTCGCATTATGAATGGAAATAATGGAACTCAGATTGTCTTTATTAAAATAAAAATGCAAATGATTTTCTGCCGGATTAGGATAGATTAAGGCGTCAACAGTTGGATTCCTTTTTTCTACGGGGATAATTATTTTTGAATATGAATATGTTCCGTCAAAATCAACCTGTTTTAGCCTGTAATACATACCTCCATTTTCTGTTGCAAAATCAGTAAAACTATATTCCTTTACAGAGCTGCTGTTCCCAGCTCCTTTTATGGTTCCGATCGTTATCCAGTCTTCAGCGTTTGTACTTTTTTCTATAATAAACCAGTCATTATTGATCTCAATACTGGTACTCCAGTGTAAAATCGTTTCATGGAGGAACGACTTACCAGTGAAGTCCAATAATGTAATAGGTTGAGAACAAGGGTAATTGTTGATTGCGAAATTAACGACATTTTTTGAGAGGGTAACGGCACTATTCGAAAGGGAAGGATTTGTTCCATTATACGTTCTGTTAGATAGCGCAGGAGTAAGCGTTCTTTGTATAACACTATAATCAGAACAACTATTGGTTATTGTCCCTGCACTGTTTGTCTTGATTATATAACCATCATTTCCTCCTGCCCCTAAGGCTGAAGAATAACCAACCAACGTAAACCCTCCGTCTGGATTTTGAATCAGGTCGTTTGCAACATCAATCGCTGTAAAACCAAAAGAACTTGATGTTTGAAGTTGACCGGATTCATCTGTTATTAATAAAATGGCATCATTCGAAGAGGTTTTATAACCGGCCATAGCATAACCTCCGCTTTCTAACGCAATAATATTAAAAGTTCTATCGTCAATATTGCTATTATCGCCGTAGGTTCTAACCCAATTCAGCTCTGTTAAATCAGCTTTGAGGGATGACAGAGAAGTTTCCATAGCCACTCCTGACAATGCTCTGAAATATCCCATAAGAATAATAGAGTTGTCGGCTGATTCTATAACTCCCATACAAGTTTCGTTATTGTTTCCTCCAAATGAGACCGCAGGATTGTTGAGGACTCCGGTTGCACTTAATCGGATAACTACTTGATCATAGAGTTTGGACGAAAGATAGGAACCTCCTACTAATAAGTATCCTCCGGTCTTACTGGAGATAAGTTTTGACGGAATATTTCCACTCCCTCCATTTTCTCTTAAAGAGTTTTGCCAATTAATCACAGAGCCATCATTACTAACTTCGAAGACCAACATTGAGTGATTATTGGTCCCGACGGGGCCATTCGTAGCACAAACACCAATGCCACTACTGGTTAACGTAATATTCTTGAGCCCATCTTCCAGTGCAGTACCGTAGTTTCGCCCCCATTGAACGGTACCGGAATGATCTATTTCAAACAGAAGTATATCCAAAGGACCTCCTGAATTAAAGCTGTTAGAAGTTGCCCCAATGACGATATTTCCGTTGGTATTTGTAATAGAAGAATAAGCAATTTCAGCACCACTGCCCCCATACAAATTCTCCCATACAATATTTCCCGCTGGTCCTATTCTGGCAACATATACTTTACTCCCTCCCGGCAAATAGGAGGTTCCAGAAATAATATAATCTCCGTCTGGCAATAAAATTATGGAAGAAAAAACATCGTTGTTAGAGGTCCCATATAACCGTTGAAGATTTTGTGATTTCATACAATATGAAATCATCATCGTTAATATAAAGAACAAAAATCGCATTCGTATCATGATGAATTATAGCTTGATTGAGTTGAAAAAATATTTTAATTCAAAACAATATTACTCCTCTCAATAATCAGGAGAATTATATAACAAGGAACAGGCGCAGGAAACAGGAACAGAGTGTAATTAATTAGTCCCTGTTCCTGTTTCCTGCGCCTGTTTTTACTTCAGTTTATCCAATGCTTTGGCTTTGGCAAATTGCTTTAAGGCCGCTACATAGATCTCATCCGTTTCGTTGATAATAGGATAGAAGCCCACGTTGCCATAAAGGCTTCGGGCAATGTATGCTTTGATATTCGCCCGGAGGAAATCCTTTGATTTGTTGAATTGCTTCTCATTGTATTTTACTCCGGATTTTTCTCCTAAAGAAACCAACTCTTTCAGCATGGCATCCGAAACCTGGAACCCTGATTTGAATTGATCAAAGGTCATTCCCTGTAGCTTTGGTTTGTTGTTGGTGAAATAATCCAGGGTATATTCACGGATCAGGTTTTTGTTGAATAACTCAAGAAGATAGTCTGTCAGGTCGGACGTGTCACGAGGGACGAATACATCCGGCATGATTCCTCCACCTCCGTATACGGTACGTCCTTTGGTGGTTTTGTATGTGAGGGAATCGGCAAACTTTACACTGTCTGCACTGAAGAACTCTCCTTTTTTATACCGGTTCAGAAGATCCGAATTGTATTTGTCTACCCCGTCTTTCTCATAAGGTTTCTGGATACATCTTCCGCTTGGAGTGTAATAGCGGGAAATCGTAAGTCTTAGCTCCGACTGATCGCTTAGCGGGATAGGGCGTTGCACAAGTCCTTTCCCGAACGAACGACGTCCCACGATCAGAGCACGGTCGTTGTCCTGGAGTGCTCCGGACACGATCTCCGATGCAGAGGCACTTCCTTCGTTGATCAGTACAATGACTGTTCCTTTTTCGAAATCACCTTTACTGTCGGCAAATATTTTGGAATCGTACCGTGTTCCTTTTCCGTCAGTATAGACAATGAGTTTGTTGTCAGACAGGAATTCATCGGCGATATCAGTGGCACGATCCATATAGCCTCCCGGGTTGTCTTTCAGGTCAAGGACCAGCTGTTTCATGCCTTTCGCTTTTAACGCTGTCAGCGCTTCATGAAATTCGACGTACGTATTCTCGGCAAAACGGCTTACTTTTATATAACCGGTCTCTTTGTCGATCATATAGCTTACATCTACTGAATACGTAGGTATCTTATCACGGATGATCGTAAAGTCCAGCAGGTTCTTGGCTCCTTTGCGGAGTACGGAAACATTTACTTTCGTCCCCTTTTTGCCGCGAAGCTTGCTGAAGACGTCCATATTGGTAATATGAACACCTGCTACCACCTTGTCGTCTACCTTTATGATCTTGTCGCCCGCCTGTAACCCTACTGCTTCGGAAGGACCGCCGCTGATAGGAGCCACTACATATATAGTATCTTTGATAATATTGAACTCAATCCCGATCCCTTCAAAGTTCCCCTCCAGTTGAGAGCGTGCCATGTCAATGTCTTTCTTAGGAATATAAGCAGTATGCGGGTCCAGCTTTTCAAGCATTTTATCAATGGAAAAATCTACCAGATCGTCAACATTCACGGTATCCACGTAATCACGGTCGATCAGGTTAAGGATCTCCATGTACTTCAGATAATTACCGGTAATATTGTTTTTGCTGTTATTATTGGACATTACCGCTCCGATAAAAATTCCGCAGATCAGGGCCAGAGAGAGAAAAATCGGTAACTTAATATAGAGACTATTATTTCTTATTTTACTCATTGTAATGGGGCGCTATAGGTTTTTAACAAATTTATTTAAAAATATCGGTTTTATCTCCAATTAATCCTGTAAAAATTAGAGGGATAAGGTGTCTTACAAAAGAATGTAAATCATACCACCAACCTTCCTGCCGCTAAAATTTATACTGATATTTTCGTATACCGGATTTCGGATAAACGGTTTTATTTGTATGATATAAATCGTTTTTAGCCAATAAATTAACTATTTTTGCTCTGATATGCCCAGAATAG
>CAYTGJ010000140.1:0-11876 GCA_964437245.1 uncultured Chitinophagaceae bacterium | reverse complement strand
TCGGCTCTTCCTTCTTAACCTCTACAGGAACTGGTACTACCGGCTTCGGCTCTTCTTTCTTTACTTCTACAGGAGCTGGTGCTACCGGCTTCGGCTCTTCCTTCTTAACTTCTACCGGGACTGACTCCGGGATTATTGCATTCGGATTAGGCTCTGGTTTTATGAACGCTTCCAACAAATCCACCTCTACCGGGGCTGGTTTATAGTCAGCAACACGGTTTGCCTCTTCTTCTTTTTTAATAATATTGGCAACATAGTTCTGGCAGTTCCCCGATAACTCAGCATTGATCTTGGCCAGTGGCATCGGTTTTCCCATGGAAATAATCTTAAATTCTGTCCGTCTGTTTACCTGATACTCCTCTTCTGTACATGGTATATTATTTTTGCATTTATTCAGCGGGAGTGTTTCTCCATATCCTTTTCCTGATACGTTTACCGCATTAACGCCCTTGGATTCCAGGTACTGTTCTGCTGCTTTTGCTCTTTTATCAGACAGCGTCAGGTTTTTCGCATCGTCTCCCCTGCTATCGGTATGGGCTCTGAGTTCCACTTTCATGTCAGGATATTTATTCATGATCACCAGCAGCTTATCCAATTGTGCGGCCGCTTCCGGGCGAATGTCCCATTTGCCCAGATCATAATAAATATCGTCGAGTTTCACAATGCCTCCCTTACACAGCATTCCAAAATCAGTAGGGATCTCCCGATCAGAATCAATTCCTACGGTTGATACCACTGTTGAATTCACCCCGCAATTATCCTTGATCGCACTGATCGCATAACAACAATTTTCTTTCAGACGCATCCGGAAGATACCTCCTCCGTCTGTAAACAATTCATCACTCTGACCGGTACAATTGTTATATATTTTCACCCGCACATTCGGCATAGGCTGTTTATCATCTTCTCCGAATACATATCCTTTGACGTATATGAATATTTCTTTCGGTTCCATTTCAACCTTTACCTTACAGGTATCGCCTCTTTGCAGATCAGCCGTGTTAAGCTTGATCTTCTGAGCATGGTATCCTTTTCTATCGATCAGAAGAGCATATTCTTTTCCCGGAGACAACTTAGGGAATATAAAATTACCATTAGTGGACGTTATGACGCTATCGATCCCTGTTTTCAGATCACGCAATACTACTTTGGCGCTGTCCAGCGGAGTGCCTGACTTTTTTCTGACAACATCACCGGCTACAGCAATCGTTCTGGCTCCTATATAACGAAAGCGGTAAATATCATCGTCGTTCGCTCCTTTCCTTCTGTTGGAGCTAAAGTATCCGGAGGTGAAATCCTTGTTGGCAATGATCCCGAAATCATCTTTTTTGGAATTGATCGGGAATCCTAAATTGACAGGTTTGCTGAAGATGTTATCTTTCTCTCCGAAAATATTCATTTCGGTTTCGGAGAAGTATATATCCAAACCTCCCATACCTCCCCATCCATCGGAAGAAAAATAAAGATCTCCGTTTTCATCCACATAAGGGAACATCTCATTCCCTTCGGTATTTATATTTTTCCCGCAATTGATAGGAGCCGACCAGCGTGTACCGTCCCAGTTACATACATAAATATCCGAGCCTCCAAAACCAATAGGAGCATCGGAAACGAAGAATAATTTTTTATTATCCTTGCTCAGGCAGGGATGGCTGATCGAAAATTGGTTATCGTCCAGCTCTATTTCCTTTACATAAGCGGTATCTGTTTCGGAAGTGCTACGGTTAAAGGTATTCAGTCCGGTAAATTTTACGTAGTACTGAAATTTATTAAACTTAATCGGTTTAGGCACGGTCCATGAATCACCGTCTCTTCTGGAGCTATAGATCTTCAGTTTGCTGACCCCGTCTTTACTTTTTCTAAGCTTACCTCCATGAAAACCATTTCGGGTAAAGACCATTGAATCCAGGTCCTTGGAAAAGCTGGTAGGACCCTCGTGGTACCGGCTGTTAATTTTCTTGTTGAAAGGCACCACCAGATGCTTCGATTCTGACAACCATTTTTCTTCTTCTTTCAGGAAAGTATTCCCATAATATCCCAGCGTATAGGAGTCATTTCCGGAATGCTTGGTATCCTGGGTGTGTCCTTTGATCACGTGCCCGGAAGAATCGTAGTAACTGGAGACTTCATCTTTTACAAGTTCCGTATAATATCTTTGTCCCTTTATCAGACTTGTATCTTCTACATAATATAAATTCAGAAAAGCGGACTGATCCCATCCGTACACGTATTTCACTGCTCCTCCCTGATTCCGGGCCGAACAGAAAACGATTCCTTTTTTGTAATACATCGGGCTAAAATCTGCCTGTGGTGAGTTGATCGAAAGGTACTCAATCTCCCAACTGGCTGAATCCTTATAGAATTTCTTTACATTGTTGTAGGAGTTCAGAAAACGTTTCCCGCGAGCATCAATGGCAAGCGCATTATCGTATTTTTTATACCAGATCTTTGCCAGATCGTATTTCCCGTTTTCAGCAAGGGCCTGGGCATAGTATAGTTTATTCAGCAAACCGATACTGTCTTCCACAACAAGCTGCGAATAAACTCTCTCCGAATTGCGTGTATCGTTTGACATGCGGTAAGACGAGGCCAGTTTTTTCTTAGCATCAATATTGGTAGGGTCTTTATGCAGGATCTCCTCGTATAACGGGATCGCTTCACCGTATAAGAATTTCTGATAGGCCTCATTCGCCATCTTCAGTTTCAGGTTATGGATAATCTGTGCCTGGGAAGAAATATGTACCAAAACTACCAGTACGATGACCGATGCAATTGAAACGAATTTTGAGTAAGTAAAAAGCTTGTTCATAAAAAACCTGTCTGCCTGTCTTAGCCTTTGTTATACGTATACTGCTGATTTATTGTTCAAACCATGTAAGTTTGTCCACAATTTAAGCATTTTTGGCCTTTTTTCAGAAGATTTTGCCCGGATTAAGAATCAGATGAGGGTCAAAAACTTTTTTGATCTCCCGCATTAGTTCTAATTGTTTTTGGCCCAGCGCAATATCTATGTACGGTTTCTGAACGTACCCAATGCCATGCTCTCCGGAAATGGTCCCGCCCAACCGAACTGTACATTGAAAGAGTTCCTTGATCCCTTCCGGAACCTTATTTTTCCAGTCTTCTTCCGACTGGTCTTTCTTGAGGACAAATATATGAAGATTGCCATCTCCAGCATGGCCGAAACAAACCGTATTAAAATTATATTTCTGCCCGATCGCTTTAATGGCTACGATCAGTTCGGGAAGGCTGGCCCTTGGCACCACGGTATCTTCTTCCTTGTATACGGAGTTTGCCTTCACAGCATGCGCTACATTTCTTCTCAACTTCCATAATTCCTCTTTCTGCTGGGAAGTAACTCCCAACAGAGGTTCTTCTATATCAAAGACAGATATTGCTTCGTATATTTTTTCGGCATCTTTTTGCAACAGCTCAGGATCATTCCCATCCACTTCCACCAGGAGATGTGCTTCAATATCACTGGCTACAGAAAGACCAATCCCCAGGTATTCGGCCGACCATACCAGGGCATCACGCTCCATAAACTCCAGCGCAGACGGAATGATCCCTTTCTTCAGAATGGCATTGACCGCTTCACAGGCCTGCCTGGCAGAGCGAAACGGGATCAGCATCACCAAATCATGTTCCGGAAGCGGGATCAGGCGAAGTACGGCCTTGGTCACAATTCCCAGGGTTCCTTCACTCCCGATCATCAGCTGTGTAAGATTATATCCGGTTGCATTTTTTAAAACATTGGCTCCCGTCCAGATAATCTCTCCTGTAGGCAAAACCACCTCCAGGTTCAGCACATAGTCTTTGGTCACGCCATATTTCACCGCTTTCGGTCCGCCGGAAGATTCGGCAAAATTCCCCCCTAAAAAACAACTTCCTCTGCTGGAGGGATCGGGAGGATAAAACAAGCCTTTTTTAGCGACTGTCTCCTGAAATACTTGTGTGATCACTCCTGTTTCTACCGTAGCCTGAAAATTCTGTTCGTCAATCTCTATGATCTTGTTAAACCTTTCCATCGAAAGAACAATACCTTTGAGAACCGGCAGCGCACCTCCGCTCAATCCTGTCCCTGCACCCCGGGGTGTAAGAGGGATTTTATGCAGATTACAAAATTTTACGATCTCACTTATTTCTTCCGGAGTCCGCGGTTTCACTACTACATCCGGAAAAAATCGAAGGTCTTCGGTCTCATCGTGCGCATAATGTTCTATAGATTCCTGGTCGGTCAACACATTTTTCTCTCCTACCAATTCTTTTAAGGTGATCAGCAGTGAATCAATAATTGTACTTTGAGTCATTTGAATGGGATTTTACGCTGTAAAAGTAGAAAATATCAGGCTTTTTACTTAATTATTTTGGGCAAACTGTGAGATTCCGTAATTTTGAAGGTGAATAACACTTTTGCTTATGCGTACTGTAGCTGAAATACCTCACAGCGATTTTAAAATCACTGTTTTTGCCTGGAATAATAAGTATATCATCAAACTTGAAAAGGGGAATTTTGAACAAACCTATAAAGTGAGTGAGATGGAAACCAGCGGGGATGCGGATATCCATAAACTCATCCAGGACGAAACATTCATTAATGCGGCCAAAGAAAGATTCAAAAATATGAATCAGAATCTGAACGAAGCGCTGAATAGATTGTAAGCCGAATCATTTTTCTAACATCCGGTTCGTATTTTTTCTGCTCCTTCTTCCATCTGGGTTATTCTGCATAGTTGGCCGGCAATCATGATGACACCTGACACTCCTATCGCATCTTAGTTATAGCTCCAGGTGAACGGTTACGTTTCAAACTTATGGGGAAACGAAATATTTACTCCAGGATATACTGCTGGCCCTTTTCCGGGATCTCACAGTGCTGAAATCCATCTTCCCGCAGAAGTGCACAAAAATCGATCATACTCTGGTGCTCTCCGTGTACGAGAAAAATATTTTTTAATTTATTTTTATCCTGGTTTCTTACAAAATCAAGCAGGTCTTCTTTTCCTGCATGACCGCTGTATATGTCGGTACGTTCAATCTGAGCTGTCACAGGAATATCCTTCCCGCCTATTCTGAGGTATTTTCCTCCGTTCATAAGTTTGTGACCAGGTGTCCCTTCCGCAGCATATCCGATCATCAGAAACGTACAATATGGATTATTCAGATTTTTCCTGACGTGCATTTCCATCCGTCCGCCGGTGAGCATCCCTGATGCTGAAATAATGATACAGGGTTCGTAATAATTGGTGATCGCTTTGCTTTCCTTGAAATTGGCAACGTATTTCAAATTATCAAAATCAAACAAAGTACTGTGTGCTGCATATATTTGCCGGGCCTCTTCATTCAGTAATGTATGAAACTCCTCGTAGATCCGGGAACTTACTTCTGCCATAGGGCTATCGGTAAAAATTTTTATTTTGGGAAGTCTGCCCTGAAGATGAAGTTTGTGCAACGTATATAAAATAGATTGCGTACGCCCCACACTGAAAGCAGGAATGATAAGCCTTCCGGCCTTTTTCACACAGGTTTCCAGGATAATCCGTTCGATCACATCTTCCGGGTTTCCTCTTTCCTGATGACTTCTGTTGCCATAGGTGGTTTCACAGATCAGGTAATCTGCCTGCGGAGCAGGATATGGGTCGGGAAGCAAAGGATAATTTTTACGGCCGATATCTCCGGAAAACAATACGCTTTTGATCTTTCCCTGTTCTTCCACTTCCAGCAAAATATTGGCCGCTCCCAGCAAATGTCCTGTTGGGATGAAAGTAATCCAGATATTTTCCCGGAGTTGAAACCGGTGATGGAATGCAATCGTGACAAAACGCTGCATGGTTTCTTCCACTTCCCGGAAGGTCATCCCTTCTATTTCTTCCTCTCTGTGCGCATAACGATATGCCCTGTTGACAAGCCGTTTTAGTTTTTTGGAAGTAAGAGAGGCACTGTCATTCAACAGAAGCTGCGTAAGTCCGAGAGTAGGTGTGGTACAAAGGACTTGTCCGTTGTACCCATTTCTTAAAAGCTGGGGCAAACGGCCGGTATGATCAATATGTGCATGAGTGAGCAATACTACATCCAGTGCTGTACAATCAAAAGGAAATTCACTTTGAGAAACTGTACCGCGTGCCATATCAGTCCCGCAATCGATGAGTATTTTATAGCCATCGTCTGTTTCCAGCAAATACATACTGCCTGATACCTGCCTGGCGGCTCCCCAAAAACTAAGCTTCATTCTTTCGTAAAAACATTTATTTATAATAACTTTTACTTTACTTTGTCTTTCAAATAAAAGCAGAGCCACGAAGATATTAATTAAATCATTATTTCAAGGCTCCTGGGAATATTCCCTTCATCTATTTAGGATCAATACATATCATGCAAACGAAGATTGCTATTTTTTGTTCGGGTTCAGGTTCCAATGCACAGAAAATAATTGAACATTTCAGCGGCCATAAGGCCATTGAAATCAGTGTCCTGATGGCCAATAAACCAGAGGCTTATGCATTAGAACGCGCAAAAAATCTGAATATTCCTACCTGGACCTTCAACCGGGAGGATTACCAATCAGGAAAAGTACTGGAAGAACTCCGGAAACGCGAGATCGACTGGATCATACTGGCCGGCTTTTTATGGCTGATCCCGGAAGACCTTGTGAAAAATTATCCTGATAAAATCATCAATATACACCCTGCTCTCCTACCTAAATTTGGAGGGAAAGGTATGTATGGGATGAATGTTCACTCAGCCGTAGTAGCCAATAAGGAAAAGGAGTCAGGTATCACGATCCACTATGTAAACAAGCACTACGATGAAGGGAATATTATTTTTCAGGCATCCTGTTCGGTAGCACCTTCCGATACCCCGGAAGAAGTTGCTAAAAAAGTACAGGCACTGGAACATGAGCATTTTCCCAGAGTGATCGAAGAGCTGATCCTTTCTGTATAAGAATAAAAAGAGGAAATACCTTTACTCACTTTCTGTTCCAGAAGTTAGGAATGAATCTTTCTCCGGGATCAGCGTACCATTTTATACTGCATATCGTATAAATGAGCATAGTATCCCTGCTGCCTGAGCAGGTCTTCGTGCGTTCCGGATTCTTTTATTTCTCCCTTGTCCAGCACCAGAATTTTATCTGCCTTCTGAATAGTAGACAGCCGGTGTGCAATGACAATAGAAGTTCTCCCCGCCATCAGTTTATTGATCGCTTCCTGAATAAGTTCTTCCGTCTCACTGTCAATAGAGGCGGTCGCTTCGTCCAGCACAATGATCCGTGGATCGTATACGAGGGTGCGCACAAAAGAGATCAGCTGACGCTGCCCCACTGAAAGCGTATTACCCCGTTCCATCACATTATAGTCCAGCCCTCCGGGTAATTTTTCTATAAACTTTCTTGCTCCCACCAGATCAATGGCCTCCCATATTCTGGATTCTTCAATCTCCGGATTGTTCAGGGTGATATTATTTCGTACCGTATCAGAAAACAAAAACACATCCTGAAGCACTACTCCTATTTTTGTTCTCAAATAGCCGGTATCCATCTTACGGATATCCATTCCATCAATAAAGATCGTCCCTTTGTTGATCTCGTAAAACCGGCTCAGCAGATTAATGACCGAAGACTTTCCCGCTCCGGTGGCTCCTACCAGCGCAATCGTTTTTCCCCGCTGTACGTCAAAACTTATATCTTTCAGTACATATTCCTCTTCTTTATAGGCAAACCACACGTTCTCAAACCGGACATCTCCGTGTATAGTGGCCGGTTTCTCCTCTCCGGAAAGGGCTATATCTTCCTGGTTGTCCAGAATACGGAAAATCCGGTCGCTGCTGACAATACTCATCTGAATAGTATTGAACCGGTCTGCGATCATCCGAATGGGACGGAAGAACATGGAGATAAGCATGATGAACGAGGTAAGTGTACCGATCGTGGTAACATCTTTCAGGACTGATTGTGCTCCATACCATACCAGCAACGCTACACTAAGTGAAGAGATAAATTCTGCAACCGGAAAATAGATCGAATAATACAAGACTGATTTCAGGTTCGCATTCCGGTGTGTCTTATTGATCTTGACAAATTTATCATATTCTCTTTTTTCGCTGTTAAAAACCTGTACGATATTCATACCGGTGATATGTTCCTGTACAAACGAATTCAGATTGGCGACCGCTGTACGCACTTCATTGAACGAAGCTTTTACTTTTTCCTTGAATACATACGTGCTGAGCAACAAGAGTGGTAAGGCTCCCAGCGAATACAGCGTGAGTACCCAGTTTTCATAAAACATAATGATCAGAATCGCTACGATGAGCAAGATATCACTGACAATCCCTGCCAACCCTTCACTGAAAATATTGGACAGGCTTTCAATGTCCGATACGTTCCTGGTCACCAGTCTTCCAATCGGAGTCTGATCAAAATAGCGAAGCCGGAACTTCATTAAATGATTGTAGAGCTGCATCCTGATATCCATGATCACCGTCTGCCCAAGCCATCCCGACAGATAGGTAGTAAAATAATTGACAATGCCGTGGGCGATCAGCAGAGCGAACAGGAACAGTACCATCTTGTACAAACCCGGTAAATCACCTTTCCCAATATACTGATCGATCGTTTCTTTGATGACCACAGGCTTGGCAATGGCAAGAACCGCAGAAAGAATGGTCAGGAAGGTCAGCGAATAAAAACGGGCCTGATAAGGACGTGCATAGACCATTAACCTTCTGATGACCTTAAGGTCAAAAACATTGCCGCTTACTTTTGATTCTTTCTCCACTTCACTAAGGATTAATAAGGTTTAAACCGTTTCATGCATTGCCAGCCGATCAGGTAGAAGGTGATCAGCAAACAGACTCCAAGCTGATTTTCCAGCGTCGCCTCTGAAAGATACGAGGTAAAAATGGTTACGTTGACCGCCAGGAACAAAATGTTCCGGTACGTTTCAGGCAACAGAAACGGGTAGATCGTTACGATCAGGAAAATCACCAGGCCGATCAGCCCGCAAGCGGTGAAAACATATACGAACTGACTATGCGGAATGATGTGATGTTTTTCCGATATTTCAGGGTAATGTTTGGCATAATAGGCCGACATCTCCGGGGCCACATCTCCGATCCCGATCCCCGTCAGCGGGTGAGTTTTTCCTAATTCTATCCCTATCTTTAACGACAATAAACGGTTCCCATCGGACCAATCGTTCACATTTTCACCGTCCAGAAATCTTCCTACGTCTGTGATCATGTAATTTACCTTGTTCTTAACCGTAGGAACGATGACATAAGAAAGTACAGGCACCACAATAATCAACACTAACATGATCAGGCCAAACAGGTATTTACGCTGGATGATCATGTAACCAAGGGTGATTACAAAAGCCGAAGCGTAAAACGCCAACAGCCCGCTTCTCACCGAAAGCAGATGAATAAAGGCCAGTATAAACAGGCCTGCAAAAATGACAAGGAACTGCTCCCGGCGATGAACCAAATAATATTTTTCGTGGTACAGGTAAACGGCAGCGAACACTGCCGTCACCAGCATCAGGCTGAAACGGATATGACTTATGTTAAAGATATTGGGAATCACCTTGGCTGCTTTATAGCTATTGGTAATTTCTTCGTAATCGGCTATATACAGCCCTACACTGATGATTGCAGTGATCAGCGACAACCAGAGAAATCCATACAGTACATGCTGCAGATACTTCACAGGCATTTCTTTCAGTGCTGCAAATCCCAGGGGCATAAATAATAAAGGAAGTTTTATGGCCAGCCGGGGCCAGAAAGCCTCCAGGTGTTCGGTATACAAAATACTGACCAGGTAGATCAAAAATACAAACGCCCACATAGACAATACTTTCTCCTTGTAGTAGGTCTGCAAGGTTTCCGCAATATCCTTTTTCAGGAAAAACTGCACCCCGATCAGGATCATTCCGATACTCATCATTGCTCTGGAAAAGAACATCCCGGCAATAATGCATAATAAAGATAGTAATGCCAGTTTATACCGGAAAGACGGTGTCCTTAAGGCGAATATAAATGTCAAATTATTTTTACTTTATTTGGTGTTAATACTTATCTTTGATTTTCCTGAAAAGGTAAAATTAATAATATTACTATACAAAGGCACTACTTTGGAAAACAATAAATCTGGACTGGACAAAGCCGCAAAAGACAGCTTATTTGAGAAGGAATTCATGCCTCTGATCGGGCCTCTTTATAACTTTGCCTATAGGCTTACCTTTGATGAAGACGATGCCAACGACCTCGTCCAGGAAACGTACCTGAAGGCCTACAGATTTATCGAATCCTACGAAAAAGGAACTAATGCCAAAGCATGGTTGTTTAGGATTCTAAAAAACAGTTTCATTAATGAATACCGGAAAAACTCCAAACTACCCGGTAAAGTTGACTATCAGGAGGTAGAATCCTATTATAACTCTGACGACGTAGATGAGCCTATCACTTCCGATCTCAGAGTTGATGCGGTCAAAGACATGATCGGCGACGAAGTGGCCAATGCTCTGAACGCTCTGGATGTTGATTTTCGTACTATAATCATTCTTTGTGATCTGGAAGGATTCACCTACGAAGAAATGGCTAAAATACTTGATATTCCTATAGGGACGGTACGTTCCAGGCTGCATAGAGCAAGGAACCTGATGAAAGATAAATTAAGGGAATATGCCCAGAATATGGGATACGGTAAAAATCAATAACTATTCATAACCAAACTATATCAGTATCGTACAACTATACAAAATTCATTCATGAAGGCTGCCATTACAAATTTATTTTTTAAACTCGTAGGCAAAAAGCAAGGCTATTGCTGCAAGGATTGTGTGAAAAATCTATATGCCGTGCTGGATGGGGAAGCGAGCAAAGATCAGGAAGATTATTTCAGAATGCATATCCAGGAATGTTCCCATTGTTTTAATCTTTATCAGATCGACAAATCGGTCAAAGAAGTCATAAAACTCAAGGTTGCCAATAAAGAAGTCCCTTCCAGCCTTATCTCCTCCATAAAAGATAAACTCAGCAATAACGCATAATTCAATTTTATACAATAATACCATAGTTACAGACCTCATTTATGCAAGGTAAATTACTAATTTTCTGTGCCCCTTCCGGTTCCGGCAAAACAACCATCGTAAAACATCTGCTCGCTACCAACCCTAACCTGGGTTTTTCTATCTCTGCCTGTACACGAGACCGCCGGGGACGTGCAGAGCAACACGGCAAAGACTATTATTTCCTCACTCCGGACGATTTTAAAAAAAGGATCGACAACAATGAATTCGTAGAATACGAAGAAGTATATGCAGGTGCTTATTATGGGACACTGAAATCAGAAATCGAACGGGTATGGAGCGAAGGCAAACACGTGATCTTTGACGTAGATGTAAACGGAGGTTTGAGCTTAAAGAACTATTATAAAGAACGGGCACTGGCCGTATTTGTGAAAGTTCCCTCTATGGAAATCCTGGAACAAAGACTACGGGAGCGAAAAACAGATTCGGAAGAAAGTATCTCCGCAAGATTATTTAAAGTAAAATTTGAAATGTCTTTTGAAGATAAATTTGATACTACCCTGGTCAATGATAATCTGGAAGAATCCCTGCTAAAAGCTCAGAAATTAGTGGATGATTTTATCAATAAAAAATGACAGAATATCCCTGCATAAATTTTATGCTTATCTTATGATACTAGATACCTGATTCAAGATGCTGGATAAAACTTTCATGGATAAATATTGAATAGGGAAATCTAACGCATGTTAATAGCCAGTATCCGGATCCGGTTAATCCGGAACAGTTAACAATTAGTTCTTCATTGCTCAAAAAAGGAGGTAATCCCACCAGACTACCTCCACAGAACAACTA
>CAYTGJ010000139.1:0-11955 GCA_964437245.1 uncultured Chitinophagaceae bacterium | reverse complement strand
TACTCCTGATGTAAGATTTTCCTATAAAAAAGAAGAAATTAACATAGTTTAATACAATGGCACACAAGAAAGGCGTCGGTAGTTCCAGAAACGGTAGAGAATCTCATAGTAAGAGACTAGGCATCAAAATATTTGGTGGCCAGACGGCAAAAGCCGGAAATATTCTGGTAAGACAAAGAGGTACTCAGCATCACCCAGGTACAAACGTAGGAATTGGTAAAGACCATACCCTGTTTGCATTGGCTGATGGTGTTGTGACTTTCAAAAAAGGTAAAAAAGACAGATCATACGTAGTAGTTATTCCTGCTACTGTTTAATAACATCTCCAAATCGTTTTACGGTTTACTGAAAAGCACCTTCTGATAAAGAAGGTGCTTTTTGTGTTTGCTGAAACTATTGAACATTGCCCGGGTTTAATGTTAGGATGCTTTCAGAAAACAAGATTCCCGATACAGAATTCCGGAAGAAGGAGACAAGGCAACTAGCTATCCTTTTTCTGGCAAAAGTCGAAAAAACCGGAAGCTAAGCATAAATATTAGCTAAACGGAATAAGAAGAAAGGGATATTGCTCACTCCACGAAAGGAAGCATTAGTCTTGCTGACTTGATATTAAAAATAAAACAACCCATGGCCTGTCTCCTGACAGGTCATAAGTATCTTGTCAGGGAACAAGTTACGGAGTGCATTAAATCATAGACTAGATCCAAAATAATACTTTTCAGCCATCGTTTGTGTCTCACAAACGACCTCAGTGAATTGGTACCTTAAAGTTATTACCTAAAACTAATCAGGGACTATTCTAAAAATATTTTTTGAGAGAGGTACCGGTAAATTTTCCCGGGAGTGCAAGTGTTGCGGTCATGAGCATCAGAGGATAGATCGTAAGTCTGTACCGGGCACATCCTACTACCCCGGTAAGGACCGTGATGTAGAGGAAAAAAAGAATGAGAAACCGGATATATACAAGATTCCGGCCTGCCCACAATCCTTTTAAGGTTAAGACCAGCAGGACCAGGTTCCAGCCCGCCAGGACAGCCATGAGCAAAAGCATGGGGAGGGAAAAACGGCGGGCATATTCCCATACACCACTCAACCCTTTTTCATCCAGGGCAATGGAAAAACTTCCGTTGTCAGGGGGCGGAGCATTGAAATAATGGATCCAGTCGCTTCGGCCTGGTTCCAAAAACAAGAGCATACTCCCTTTTAAATGCCAGTAGAGATAATGAAACGGATAGTCACGGATGATGGCCACCGATTTGTCTGTAGTGTACCTGGCCCGTTCGGCATAGGTTTTCTGTGTGCGGGCTTCTTCTACGATCCGGTTTGAAACACTGTCGGCATAGTCATTTCCGAATTTGTGCATTAACGGATAGTTGGCATTGTAGTAGACCAGGTTGATGTGGGATACGGAAGAAAAATGCCAGTAGCCCGTTACGGCATAATTCCGGGCGCACCAGAACGTGACCATTAGCGGAAACAGCAGGGGAAACAGCAGTAGTATTTTTTTTCGGGAAGAAAAGTACAGGTACCCGCAATACAGCAGATTGGGGATCCAGAAATAAAGCAACGCGGGTTTGGTAAAGAGGCCCAGCAGGAGCAGAAGATTGTAGGCTATGAAATCAGCAGTACGCTGGCTGGCCAGGTAACGCTGCAGGAAGCTGAAGGCCAGCATGACAATAAACAAAAATAAAGAGTCGGCAGAAATACTGTTGACGATCATGAACCAGCTCGGATACAACGCAAGGCCTGCCAGGATCCACCAGCGTGGATTGATCTTCTGCGGGAGTCTGAGGCATTGGTGCAGCAATAAAAGGCAGGTGCCGATGCTGAACAGGTTCTGAAGAAAAATGAAGAAGTAATTGTTGTCGATAATGCTTTTACAAAGGAAAATAAAAAGACCGTATACCAGAGGGCGCCAGGTATGATAGTCCGGATCCACAGGCTGGTCCCAGTACCAGGCATAGAAGCTCCCATGGTCACGGATGTTGATGGCCTGCTGTTCATATTCGGCAGAGTCTCCGGTATGCATGTTGCCCGCGAGTATAGAAACGATGAACCAGAGGAGATGCAGTAATACTACTCCGCTGGTAAATAGTTTTTCTTTGTCAATGAATCTGATCATCCGGGTGCGGTCTCAGTGTTTTGGAACGGGTTTATGCCAGCTTCTGGCCGTAAAGAGGTAGGCTGCCGTTTTATCAGGTATTGATCTTAAGATACTAAAATTTACCGGAATAAGCTCCATTGGCCGATCTGTTCAAAGAAAAGCGGTAGTGTAGAAGGTTGTAGAATGATGATAAACAGTATGCCGAATACAGCTCCATAAAAATGTGCATCATGGTTGATTCCGTGGAGGGCCTTTTTACTCGAAATATAAGAAAAGGTCAGGAAGACAAATCCAAAGATGAACGCACGCATGGGAATGAAGAAGAAGGAGTTCCAACCGAGGGGATTGATGATCACGCAGGCAAAGATCACGGCGGAGACGGCTCCGGAAGCTCCGAGAGAATTATAGCCGGAGTTGTTTTTGTGTTTTAAATACGTTGGGATGTCTGAAATAATCAGGGCTGCCAAATACAGGGCAACGTAGTAAAACATATAGGCATTGCCGGTAAATACCATCAGGTAATATTCCAGGTCGTGTCCGAAGGAATACAGGGCGATCATATTAAAGATCAGGTGCATCCAGTCGCCGTGAATAAATCCCGAAGTGATAAAACGATAGTATTGTTTTTCCCTGTTTACCTTATAAGGATTCATCATCCATTTTTGGTATATATCCTGATTGTTCCAGGCATAAAGAGTGGCACATACATTTAGAACGACAAGTATAATGGTTGGACCCATAAAGCAAATTAAATTCTACAGGTACAAAAATAATCCTTTTTTCTTCGCCTGGATAATTATTTTCAAGAACCTGGAGTTGTACTTTTTATTATTGCGTTTTTCTATGGTTTGTATAATAGGGATCTGGTGTATAAGAATAGTAATAATCAGGACTGTATTTAGTTATATAATCAGAAGGAAGTTGTACAAAATCGGTGCTTTGAAAGAAGTCAAAAAAGCCTGAATATTGTACTTCTTCCCAGGAGCAGGTAAATACTCAGAAATTATTTAATATATTCTGAGTCAGTATAATAATACTCCGGAAGACGTTTGCCGTTTATTTAAAAATAATTCATATGTATCCATTATTGTTCACTACTATTTTTAAAGACAAGATCTGGGGGGGAGAAAAGATCAGGACAATTCTCGGGAAGGATTTTTCGCCCTTGCCGAATTGCGGAGAAACCTGGGAGATCTCAGGAGTGAAAGGCAATATCTCGGTAGTAAGAGAAGGAGTACTGGCAGGCCGTGACCTGGTATCGCTGATAGAAGAATACAAAGGACAACTGGTGGGAGAGAAAGTATATGAAACGTTTGGGACTGAATTTCCTTTGCTGATCAAGTTTATCGATGCCAACGATGATCTGTCCATACAGGTACACCCGGACGATCAACTCGCTCGTGAACGTCATGACTCTTTCGGCAAAACCGAGATGTGGTACATTCTGCAGGCGGACGAGGGGGCCAGACTGAATACAGGTTTTAACCGGCAGATTGATGAAAAAACCTATCTGCATCATCTTCATGCCAATACATTGGATCAGATCCTGAATTTTGAAACGGTTGCTGCGGGTGATGTGTTTTTCCTGCCGGCCGGGAGAGTTCATTACATTGGAAAAGGAGTATGCCTCGCCGAGATCCAGCAGACTTCTGATATTACGTACAGGATCTATGATTTTGACAGAACTGACGATCAGGGCAACAAACGGGAACTTCATACCGATCAGGCCCTGGCCGCCATTGATTATCAGTATTATGGGGAGTATAAAACCTCCTACCAGGTAAAAAAGAATGATACTTCAGGATTGGTTCATTGTCCTTATTTTAATACAAATTTACTGGAGCTGGATCAACCGGTCGGAAAGGATTATCGTCAGCTTGATTCCTTTGTGATCTATGTTTGTGTAGAAGGGGAGTTGTCTATTCAGTATCAGGGAGGTAGCACAAAAATCAAAAAAGGAGACTCTGTACTGCTGCCGGCTTTTTTCAAGTCGGTATCGTTGATTCCTTCCCCGGCAGCCAAAGTCCTGGAAGTATATGTCCCTTAAAAAGTGAGAAGGGAAGTAATCAAGAGGTTCTCTTCTCTTGGAGATCCGGTTACGGAGCTGCCAGGTAGTGAAGCAGGAATTTATAAAAAAGCATGGATGAGCATCTGTTTTCTGCTTTTGCGAAAGCAGAAAACAGGGGGAGTATAAATTTATCCACATTTCTGAGTTTTGTACTATTTTTAATCCGTTCATTGGGTTTTTTCTTGTAGTAATTATTTAATTTTGTCCCTTCGTTCAAAAAAGAAGGAAACGAGACAAATGCCAGAGGGCATTGTGCTTTGTTGAAACAAAAATTACCATTACAACTTATTTCCCTGATAAATGGAGTCCAAAAAAATCAAATCTGCTCTTATTTCGGTTTATTACAAAGATGGTCTGGAATCGCTTGTGAAATTACTTCACAAAAACGGTGTCACGATCTATTCTACCGGAGGTACTCAAAAGTTTATTGAAGACCTCGGAATAGGGGTTACCTCTGTGGAAAGTCTTACGTCCTATCCTTCCATTTTTGGAGGGAGAGTAAAAACTCTTCATCCTAAAATTTTTGGAGGTATTCTTTACCGCCGCGATCTGCAGGAGGACAAAAACGAAGCGGCTCATTACGAGATCCCTTCCATTGACCTGGTGATCGTAGATTTGTACCCTTTTGAAGAAACCGTAGCGTCCGGGGCTTCGGACGAAGATATCATCGAGAAGATCGATATCGGAGGGATTTCCCTGATCCGGGGGGCTGCCAAAAATTTTAAAGACGTAGTCATTGTTTCCAACAAGAATCAATACCCGCTGCTGGAAAATATTTTGCAAAACAACAACTGCACTACTTCGTTGAACGAGCGCAGATTATTTGCTGCAAAAGCCTTTGATAACTCTTCCCACTACGATACTGCTATCTTCAATTATTTCTTCAGTGGAGAGGAAATAAAGCATTTCAAACAAAGTATCCAGGATTTCCAGGTACTCCGTTACGGTGAGAACCCTCATCAGACAGGGGTATTCTATGGCAAACTGGAGGATATGTTTGAAAAACTGAACGGAAAAGAGTTGTCGTACAACAATCTGGTAGACGTAGATGCAGCTGTTTTGCTGATCGATGAGTTTACCGATACTACCTTTGCTATTCTGAAACATACCAATGCTTGTGGTGTGGCTACGGCCAGAACTCCGAAGGAAGCCTATCTGAATGCGTTGGATTGTGATCCGGTTTCGGCGTTCGGAGGAGTGATCATCACCAACAGGGAAGTGGACCAGGATACTGCGGCAGAGCTTAATAAACTGTTTTTTG
Organism: uncultured Chitinophagaceae bacterium; assembly: GCA_964437245.1. Classification (GTDB taxonomy): domain Bacteria; phylum Bacteroidota; class Bacteroidia; order Cytophagales; family Cytophagaceae; genus JANYCO01. The sequence continues at coordinate 6,522 of CAYTGJ010000139.1, read as the reverse complement.
AAGTATTGATCGCTCCGTCGTACACGGCCAAAGCGGTTGAAATATTAACAGAGAAGAAAAACAGGATCATTTTGAAAAGAAAACCAGTAGAGTTTTCTCATAAACAATTCAAAACCCTTCTGAATGGAGTGATTGAGCAGGATAAAGATCTTAAGATCGAAACTGCTGAAGACCTGAAGCCGGTGACCAAAAGAGTACCAACGGAAGAAGAGAAAAAAGCTCTTCTGTTTGCCAATAAAATTGTAAAACATACAAAATCCAATACCATTGTCCTGGCCCGCGATGGCCAGTTGGTATCCAGCGGAGTAGGACAAACCTCCCGTGTGGATGCTTTAAGACAGGCGATTGAGAAAGCGGAAAGCTTTGGCCTGAGCCTGGACGGAGCGGTGATGGCTTCCGATGCCTTTTTCCCTTTCCCGGATTGCGTGGAAATCGCCAGTAAGGCAGGAATCAAGGCCGTTATCCAGCCCGGAGGTTCGATTAAGGACAAAGACTCTGTAGAGTATTGCGATGCGAATGGGATGGCAATGGTATTTACAGGGATTCGCCATTTTAAACATTAATCAGGTGGCAGGATTTTGAATATCCTGATATTTTAATATATTTCAAGTAAAGTTTGATAGTTTGCCCTACTTGGGCTTTAGTGGATTATCGGTAAACTTTGTGTAAATTGAGAAGCATCGTCGGAGAACATCACTGAATACTGAAAAAGTACAGTAATGGTTTCTCTATCATAAGAGTAGTATATAACTGAGAACAAAGTAAAATGGGATTATTTGATTTTTTTACCAGTGACATCGCGATTGACCTTGGTACTGCCAATACGCTGATCATTCACAAAGATAAAATTGTAGTAGATGAGCCGTCTATTATAGCCATGGATAAAGTATCCAACAAAGTACGTGCGGTAGGAAGGGATGCGATGCAGATGCACGAGAAAACGCATGAGAATATCAAGACCATACGCCCACTGAAAGATGGAGTGATCGCAGACTTTACGGCTGCCGAACACATGATCCGCGGACTTATTAAAATGGTGGACGGAAACGGGAAAAAATGGTTTGGTACAACTTCCCACCGTATGATGATCTGTATCCCTTCGGGTATTACAGAGGTTGAAAAAAGAGCGGTAAAGGATTCTGCCGAACACGCCGGAGCCAAAGAGGTATATATGATCTATGAACCGATTGCTGCGGCGATCGGATTGGGCATTGATATCGAGCAGCCGGTTGGATCCATGATCGTAGACATCGGAGGAGGAACTACTGAGATTGCGATCATCGCACTTTCCGGAATTGTCTGCGAGCAATCGATCCGCATCGCGGGAGACGTATTCAATAAAGATATCCTCGATTATATGAGGAGACAACACAACCTCCTGGTAGGAGAAAGATCTGCTGAGAAAGTAAAAATCGAAGTAGGATCAGCCTTGACTGAGTTGACCAATCCTCCGGAAGATTATGAGATCCGTGGCCGTGACCTGATGACCGGGATTCCTAAGGTCATTAAAGTTTCCTATTCAGAAATTGCTTTTGCATTAGACAAGTCTGTTTCCAAAATAGAAGAAGCGGTATTAAAAGCACTGGAAATCGCTCCTCCGGAATTGTCTGCCGATATTTACGATAACGGGATTCATCTGACCGGCGGCGGTGCTTTGCTGAGAGGACTGGACAAGCGCCTTGCCATGAAAACCAAACTTCCGATCCACGTGGCGGAAGAGCCGCTACTGGCCGTTGTAAGAGGTACCGGTATTGCGATCAAAGATGTAGAAAAATATAAAGCAGTAGTAATGACTCAGTAATTCTGAGTCATTACTTTTTAACTAACCTTTTTGAAAAACGATATACCGCAGCAGATAAACCATGCAGAGCCTTTTTCAATTCTTTTATCGGCACAGAGCGTTGATTCTTTTTCTGGTATTGGAAGTATTTTGTGGCTGGATGGTCGTAAATTTTAATACCTACCAGGGCTCGTCTTTCTTTAATTCTTCTAATGTATTTACCGGAGCGGTATTGCAAACTACCGATAATATCAAGTATTATTTTAAGTTAAGGTCGATCAACGGTGATCTGGCAGAAGAAAATAACCAGCTTCGCCGTCAGTTGCAGGAAGCAAGACAGAAAACAATCCTGCTGGACGAAAAGGTGGCAGATACGGCACGTATCTATCAGTATACCTACGTTACCGCCAAGGTGATCAACAATTCTACGAACAAGCTTTCCAATTACTTTACCATCGATAAAGGGACCGAGGATGGGATCCAGCCCGGTATGGGAGTATTGTCTACCAATGGAGGAGTGGCAGGGAGAGTAAAAGCCTGTTCCGGACATTATAGTACGGTACTGTCGATTCTTAATGAAAAATGGCCGTTGTCTGCCAAGATCAAACGGGGGAATGTAGACGGCATCGTAGAGTGGAAAGGCGGAGATGCTACGGAAGCCGAACTGACCCATGTAGGAAAACACCATAAGGTTTTTGAAGGGGATACGGTGGTTACCTCCGGGTATAGCAGTATTTTCCCGTTTGGGGTCATGATCGGAAAAATTAAAAGCGTGGTGGACGACGGGGAAAAATATATTATTAAAGTAACGCTTTCAACGGATTATACGGCCATGTCATACGTATACGCCGTCAATAATAAAATGAAAACAGAGCGTGATTCGTTGGAGATACAAGTAAACAGCATTCGTGAGTAATGAAGTCAGGCAACATTATATCGTACATTTTATATTTTTTACTGTTTTTTTTGTTGCAGATCGTTTTCTTCCGGAACGTATTGTTGTTTGATTATGCCTTGTGCTTTGTGTACATCGGCTATCTGTTGATTTTACCTATTGATATGAAGCCGATCCCTTTAATGCTGATCGGTTTTGGATTCGGATTGCTGATGGATTCTTTCTTCGATACCGTAGGGATCAACGCTTTTGTCTGCGTGCTGATCGCTTACATACGTCCTTATGTTTTAAAATTGCTGACCCCGGGAGGGGGATACGATGCGCTGGCAGAGGTCTCGATCGCTTACATGGGATTCGTTTGGTTTATAAAATATGCCGCCCTTCTGATTTTTATTCACCATTTTGTCTTTTTTTTACTCGAAGCCTGGAACATTACTTTTTTCCTGGACGTATTTATAAGAAGTGTACTCAGTACATTTTTCACTCTTTTTGTAATTGTCCTTTTACAGTATTTGTTCAACAGGTCTTATAAGTAAAAGATGCGAGACGAACGTAAATTGATTGTACAGATTATTTTTATCCTGGTAGGGGTGATTTTTGTGGTGAGGCTTTTTTTTCTTCAGGTGGTGGAAGATAAGTATAAGGAAGAGGCCGAAAAAAATGCTACCCGCAAAATTATCAAATATCCTTTCAGAGGACTGGTATATGACCGGCATGATCAACTGCTGGTGATCAACCAGGAAGTGATCGACCTGATGGTGGTGATGAAAGAAATGCGGATCCCTGATACGGCACGTTTTTGCCAGGCGTTCAAAATTACAGTAGATGAGTTTAAGGACATCATAAAAAAGATCAAGCTGGAAAAAGGATATAACCGGAATCGCCCGGTTCCCATCATCAAGCAGTTGTCGATCGAAGATTACGGAAAAGGATTGGATGTGCTGGCCGACTGTCGCGGGTTCTACCAGCAGGAGCGGACCATCCGTTCGTATCCTCATAAAAGTGCGGCCAATGCACTGGGATACATCGGGGAAATTTCTAAGACACAACTGGAAAAGTCTACAGAAGGATATTATGAGCAAGGCGATCTCGTAGGGATCAGCGGCCTGGAAGCTTCGTATGAGCAGTACCTGAGAGGGAAAAAAGGAGTACGGTACATCATGAAAGATGTGCATGGCGTAGTGAAAGGCCCTTACAAAAACGGGGAGCAGGACGTTGCTTCCGAACCCGGAGAAAATCTTTACTGTACCATAGACCTGGAGTTGCAGCAGTTCGGAGAAGAAATGATGCGAAACAAAGTAGGTAGTGTGGTGGCCATAGAACCTAAAACAGGAGAGATCCTGGCATTTATTTCCGCTCCTTCTTACGATCCCAATTACCTGACGGGCCGTTATTTTTCCAAAAATTATGACTCGCTTCAGAAAAATCCGATGAAGCCTTTGTTCAATCGTCCCCTCATGGCGATGTATCCTCCCGGCTCTATTTTCAAACTTGCGCAGGCACTCGTGGCACAACAAATGGGAGTACTTCGTCCTACAACGACCTATCCCTGCAACCAGCAGGCTGTTGGGGTGAAATGCCATCCACATCCGTCACCTACTGATTTGAAAGGCTCTATTCAATGGTCTTGCAATCCTTATTATTTTACAGTGTTCAAAACCATGATCCATAAGGATCGCCGCACGAATAAATATAATGAGTCTGCACTGAATTTTGAAGATTGGAGAACCCATATGGTAACGTTTGGTTTCGGTCAGAAATTAAAGGTAGACTTGCCTAATATGAAAGCAGGATTTTTGCCTACCAAAAGCTATTATGATAAAATATACGGTAAGCTGGCCTGGAAGCATTCCACTATCAGATCGCTGGATATAGGGCAGGGCGAATTACTGATCGTTCCTATTCAGATGGCCAACCTGGCTTCCATCGTGGCCAATAAAGGTTATTACTATACTCCGCATTTTGTAAAAAGAATAGGAGACGGAAAGAATGCACGGATTCTGAAGGAGTATACAGAAAAACATTATACCTCTGTGGACTCCTCTTTTTATCCGGTGGTGATTGAAGGGATGTTCCAGGTGGTAGAGCATGGTACGGCTTATTTTGATAAAATAAAAGGAATTGAAATTTGTGGGAAGACAGGAACGGCACAGAATCCGCATGGAGACGATCACTCGGTGTTTATCTCCTTTGCTCCGAAAGATGATCCTAAAATCGCCATTGCCGTATATGTGGAAAACGGAGGTTTCGGAGCGGTTACCGCTGCCCCTATTGCCAATCTTATGATTGAAAAATACCTCACAGACACTACGTCTGCTATGTCTCGCTGGATGCATTCTCAGATCCTGCAAAAGGATCTGATCACCAAAAACAAAAAGATCTATACCAAATGAGAGAAGATAGCCTGGCGCGAAATATTGATTGGATCACGATTCTGCTTTATGTGGTTTTTGTCACCGCTGGCTGGTTGAATATCTTTGCCGTGGTATACGATCCTGATCCGGAAGTACAGCAGAATATCTTTGACCTTTCGCTAAACTCAGGGAAGCAGTTGCTGTGGATCGGGTCGGCTTGTATCCTGATCATGATGATCTTTGCGGTGGATTTTAAATTTTACAGCGCTTTTGCCTATGTGCTGTACGGCTTCATTTTAGTAATGGTGATCGCTACCATTTTTATAGGACTGGAAATAAATGGTTCTCATTCCTGGATCGGGATCGGCGATTTCAGGGTACAGCCGGCAGAGTTTTCCAAACTGTTTACAGCCTTGGCGTTGTCCAGGTACCTGGGAGATGTGGGTACAAAGTTTGATAAAAAAGAAACCTGGTTTGTGGTGGCGGCCATTTTGCTATTACCTTGTATTTTTATTCTGTTGCAGAACGAGACAGGAGGAGTACTGGTCTTTTCGGCATTCATCCTGGTGCTTTTCCGGGAAGGACTCACCCCCTGGATCCTGATCATTGGGGTGACTGCCGTAGCGCTGTTTATTCTTTCGCTGGTATTTGATCCGTCTGACCTTGCGCTAGGACTTCTGCTCATAGCGGCAGTAGTGATCATCGGGCGGGTGTTGCTCGGGAGAAAACCAAAAATGAAAAGCATGCTTATGTCCTCTCTGGTCACCGTGGGGATTGCATTGGTATGCATCGGATTTGTCTTCAGCGTGGATTTTGTGATTAACAAAGTATTGAAAGAACACCAGCGAAACAGGATCATGGTATTGGTCAACCCGGAGCTGGATAAAAGAGGACAAGGATATCAGATCAACCAATCAAAAGTAGCCATCGGTTCCGGAGGTTTTTTCGGACAGGGATTCCTGCAGGGCACTCAGACCAAATTTGACTTTGTACCGGAGCAAAGCACGGATTTTATCTTTTGCACGATCGGAGAAGAACACGGCTGGATCGGTAGTACTATTCTGATCATCTTGTATGTTTTGTTTCTTGTCCGGCTGATCAATCTTGCCGAACGCCAGAAAGAAAAATTTGCCCGGATATATGGTTATTGTGTCGCCAGTATTATTTTCTTCCACTTTATGGTCAATATCGGAATGACGATAGGCGTATTCCCGATCATCGGAATTCCATTACCTTTCTTTAGCTACGGAGGTTCATCCCTCTGGTCGTTTACCATTCTGCTTTTTATTTTTCTAAAGCTGGATGCCCATCGTAAGCAGGTATTGGCTCACTAGAAAATGCTATCTTTTAACCTCCATAGGTTTTTAAAAACGGTCCCGGATAAATTTTGCTGACTCTAGTGTATGATTTGGTACCTGCGCTATAAAATAACCCCCATGGCCTGTCAGGGGACAAGATGCTGGATAAAATTTTCTGCGCCGTATCTTGTCCCC
>CAYTGJ010000138.1:0-12041 GCA_964437245.1 uncultured Chitinophagaceae bacterium | reverse complement strand
GCCTCCGGTCAGGATACAAACCTGCCCGATATTTCCTGGTAGGCAACTCCGTCATATTGCTCAGCGTTACTCTTACACTCCTGAAATACAACGGGCTGCTGGATTTCCTGCAATCCTTCTGGACACTTGAGATCATCATCGTATACAGCACCAACATCGCCGTAGTCATGGAAATCGTCATCCTGTCCTTTGCCATGGCAGACAGGATCAAATTCTTTAAAACTGAAAAAGAGAAAACACAAATGCTCCTGATCGGACAACTCGAAGAAAACCACGAACTAAGCCAGAAGGTAAACCGGGAACTTGAGCAGAAAGTAAAAGAGAGGACACAGGAAATAGAAGAAAAAAGCCAGGAACTCGAAACAGCCAATTTAAAACTGCAGGAACAGGCCAGGCAGATCAATGAAATGAATGCACGCCTGGATCTTGACAACTGGAGACTTAAAAAAAGCATCATCGAGGAAAAAGAATCCAGGATCAAGTTCAAGGAGATCAGTTTTGAAGAATTCAAACAAGTGTATCCGAACGAAAACATCTGCTTCCAGTTCCTGGAAGAATTAAAGTGGGCCAAAGGATACAACTGCAAACGTTGCGGAAACGATAAATATGGAAAAGGCAATCATCAGTTTTCCAGACGCTGTACCAAATGCAGGTACGACGAATCCGTCACCACTGATACTATCTTTCATAAATGTAAATTTGACATCAACAAAGCTTTGTACATTGTAGTGATGGTCAACCGTTACGGAGAAAAACAATCCATCTCAGAGCTTGCCAATGAGCTGGAGCTAAGAGTCGCCACCTGCTGGAACTTTGCGCAAAAAGCACTCAAGGTCAGGAACAGCAAGGAATATGCAAAACTGGACGACGAAAGTAAATTCAGGTTTCTCATACAGCAGGAAATTGTTGACTAGCTTCGTTGTGGTTAAAGCGTATTAAAAACCTTCTGTAGCATCTGTAACAGCATATAAAGTCTATTTTCGTTGTTTGTAAAAAGATAAATGAGCTTGCCTGCCGGTTGAATTCTACAAATATTTTTTAAAACTTTTCTCAGAGAATGTTTTTCCCGGAACATTGCTTTTGTATACTATTCCCTGATACAAGTATTCAATACTTTGTTGTTTAGAAAAAGGTAAAATCAAGAAACCCTGACTTGACCTTTGAAAAATAATTTATTGGAGACACTGTTCTGACAGTAACCTGAACCTGTTTTTAAAACGCCCCGGAGCACGCTTACCTATTTTATCCTCCTCCCGGAACATGCGAAACACAGCAGGCTATCATTCAGAATATTTTTGTTCTCCACCATTTTTCAGAAGTGCAGGTCTTCGATTACGATTATCATCAGGAAAAGGAATAGAAACAGAAAGACGACAGAATATGAACAACCGAAACTTTTTTAGCATAGTACTCCTCATATGCTTTTTCACTATTGTATACACCCCTGCGTATTCCCAATGCCGTGGCACTTTGATATGGCAGGATGAATTTGACGGCACTACTCTTGACCTTTCCAAATGGAGCTATGACTATGGCAACGGCTGTCCTGCTCTTTGCGGATGGGGTAACGAGGAACTTGAATATTACACCGACAATGCAAACAATATCCGGGTGACAGGAGGCAACCTCGTCCTGGAAGCCAGAGCACAAAACATCGGCGGCTCCTCCTTCTCTTCAGGAAAGATCCTGAGCCGGAACAAAGCCTACTGGACTTACGGAAGATTCGAAGCCCGCATGCGTATGCCACAAGGACGAGGGTTATGGCCCGCCTTCTGGATGCTGCCAGAAATAGGAAACTGGCCAACCACCGGAGAGATCGATATCATGGAATACCGCGGAGACATGCCCGACCGTACCAGCGGAACACTGCACTACGGAAATCTATGGCCGCAAAATCAATGGGACGGAACCGACTTACACCACTCGTCCAGCCTGGTGAATGACTTCAATATCTATGCCGTAGAGTGGGATGCCAATGAAATAAGATGGTACCTGAACGACCGCCTTTTCAAAATAGTCACCAGGGTCCCAAACTCCCTGAATCCTCCTTCCAACAATGCCAACGCATGGCCATGGAACACCAATTTCCATATTATCTTTAATCTTGCAGTAGGCGGCTGGTTTCCGGGAACCACCAACCCCGCCGATGTACAACTCATCAAACCGACCTTTGAGATCGATTATGTACGGGCATACGATATGACTTCCGCCGCAGGGACACAAATTCCATACAACGGAACCCCTGCCCCCATTCCCGGGAGGATCGAAGCCGAAGAATTTGACCTCGGTTGCGACCAGGCAGCCTACTACGATACCGACCTGCCCAACAATGGAGGGGCGTTCCGCGGCGAACGTGTAGATATTCAGCCTTGCACCGATGCAGGAGGCGGATACAATGTGGGATGGACAGAAGCCGGCGAATGGATGGAATACACCGTCAACGTAGCCGCTACCGGTACCTACGACCTCGCATTCAGAATAGCCAGTACCTCGGCAGACGGCAGGATAAGAGTGGAAATGGACGGAACTAACATCACCGGATCCATCAGTTTCCCGAATACCTACGACTGGAACAACTGGCAAACGAGCAACGTCACCAACGTAAGCATGACTGCCGGAGAGCACATTATGAGAATATACGTTGAAAACGGAGGCTTCAACCTCAACTATGTCCATATTACGACCAATACGATCCTGCCCATATCGCTGCTCTCTTTTTCCGGGAAAGCAAAAGAGGGATACAACCAGCTTGAATGGGCTACCAGTACAGAGAAAAACAACGATTACTTCACCCTGGAACGTTCGTCAGACGGATATACCTGGCAAAATGCCGGCCAGGTAAGTGCCGGCGAAAATCCTGACCAGATACAGGAATACACCTGGATAGACCTTCAGGCAACAGAAACAAAAGTATACTACCGGCTCAGACAAACCGACTACGACGGATCTTTTTCTTTTTCAGAAATCATTTCCATACGCAAGGAAGAAGTGCTTCTCCTGATTGCTCCCAATCCCTTTACAGAAGAAGTGACCATTACAATTCCGGCCGGGACAGACGAACTCCGCCTGTTGGACCTTACCGGGAATACTTTACAGAAATTCCATCCTGCTGAACAAAAAACGGTCACAATCGGGAAAACACTGGCTCCAGGAATCTACTTCCTGCAGTTTGCCAACGGGAAAATTGAAAAACTCATCAAACAATAAAGATCAGAAATCCGGGAAAGGCTTACTGATCCACTTGTTTCCTTTGATCCCAAACCTCCATGGCTTGGAGGCATATTCGGCAGCATAGTCCACTCCTATCCTGGGGCCCTTCAGGATCTCTTTTCCTGGCACGATGATCCCGCGATCCTCGATCCAGATCAGGTCCCCCTGCAAATCAATATTATTATGCAGCCGTCCGATTCCCAACGCCTGGCTAAGCGATCCAGGACCACAGGTAAGAGAAGGTTGTATCTTGTTTTTATTTCTTCGGAGCATCATCTCTTCCATCCCTTCCACCGGCTCGATCGCACGGATAAGGATGGCATGAGGAATCTCCTTTTGATTGGTCACTACATTAAAAAGATGGTGAATACCGTAGCACAGATAAACATACGAGATGCCACCCTCCTCGTAAAAGATCCTGGTTCGTTCCGTTCTCCTCCCGCCGTGAGCATGAGAAGCTTTATCTTCCGGAGCACGGTACGCCTCCGTTTCCGTGATCATCCCCCCGGTGAGCTTTCCGTCGATACAGGAAAACAGATATTTCCCCAAAAGCTCCTTACTGATGGTTAATACATCTTCTCTGAGGTAAAATTCTTTGGAAAGTTTCATCAAGACTTAGTGCGCTTTCACCAAAAGCTGGTCATGCAACACCACCCCGGTTTCCTCTGCTGCTCTGGCTTCAACTTCAAAACGATTATAGTAATATCCCCGGCGGATACTTTCCACGATATATAAAAAAAGAAACTTCAGAAACCCGTTTTTCCGGTACTGCTCTATGTGCACCAACTCATGGATCAGCCATTTCCGGTCACTGATAAAATGCTGACGGTCTACCCCGCTCAGATGAATTGTATTGCCCAGCACCATAGCAATCTTCCGGGTGCCGAAAAAAAACCTGGCAATTCTTGCCAGCAACGAACGCTCTACAATTTTATAATGCATCATATCGTAAAATTTCCAGGTTCCAATACCTCAATCAGGTCTTCATAAATAAGGTACCGGAACCTGTCTGACAGCTTACATGCTACCGCCTTTTTTGCAACATTCCGGCAGCTCATCGTGTACTTCCTGAGGACTTGCTACTGATTTCGTTTCATGTCCAACATTGGCTACAGCCTGCTGGATCTTCATTTCATCAATCTTCGTGGAATCATACGAAACCGACAGACTTTTGGTTTCCGTTTTCCAATCCGCTCTGGAAACACCGTCCAGCTCAAGAGCTGCCTGCTCGATCCGCTCTTCGCACATCCCACAATTCCCTCTTACATAAAATTCTGCTTCTTTCTGAGCTTGATTCTGGCTACAGGAAAAAGCCAGCACCGCCAGTCCTGCCAATAAGGCCTTATTTTTAAAACGTGTCATAGTTAGTATATCTTAACCGATTAGTATTCTGCAATATAAAATATTTTAACGAGAAAATTATTGTAATAAAGAGCCGTGTTGTTAAATTTGCACGCAAAAAAAAATAAAGCATGGCTAAAATATCAGACATTTCAAATGGTATGTTTTTACGCTACAACAACGATCTAGTAGTTGTACTCGAATACCAGCACCGTACACCAGGCAACTTAAGAGCTTTTTATCAGGTAAAGATGCGCAACGTAAAATCAGGAAAACTGATCGAAGAACGTTACAGACCTGACGATCAGGTAGAGATCGTGCGTGTGGAAGTAAAAGAGCAGCAATACCTCTACAAAGATGGCAACAGCCTTGTATGCATGGACAATGAAACGTTTGAGCAAACTTATATATCAGAAGAAGTAATCGGAGAAAATGTAAAGTTCCTGAAAGAAAGCATGGTCCTGAAGATTTCCTTTGACGGAGAAACAGCCATATACGCCGAGGCTCCTACGATGGTCGAGCTGGAAATAACGTACACCGAGCCGGGAGTAAAAGGCGACACGGCTACCAAAACCCTGAAACCTGCTACCTTGGAAACAGGAGCAGAGATCAAAGTTCCTCTGTTTGTAAACATCGGTGAAAAGATCAAAATCGATACCCGTACAGGAGAATACGTGGAAAGAGTGAAATAAGTGAACTGAAGCTACCGTATCGATCTATTAAAAGACCTCACAGGACAATCCTGTGAGGTCTTTTAATTTTACCTGTTCAATAAAAAAGCCTTCCCGATTGACATGATCAGGAAGGCTTCTGCAAAAAGGCCTGTATGAAAACAAAACATATTCACTCTTGTCTTGCTCTATACTCACCACTCTTGCTGCACAAGCTGTAGGGGGTAGAGTCGAACTACCATAGGGCGGTTAGCTACAGGACAAATAAATTAATTGTGGTCAACCCATTATCCTGCGTTTATCCCGAACTCCCCACCCCCGAGACAGGAGGGCACGGCTGCCAGTTTCGTCACCCTACAGGGTATATAAACACATACTGTTTATTCTAAAGAACAAATGATATCGCCCTGTTTTACTTCCGGACATCTGCGGAAACATTCGTCTTAGCTTCTTGCGAAATTAAAAACGTATTTTACTTCTATAAGAAAAACTATTTTCATAATTTAAAGCGCAATTATTAACTTAAAATATAAAAAAATAGTTATTTCTATTAAAATTCAATTATAAAATGAACCATATATTGAATTTATAAGTCTATTTAAAAGAAAACAACCTTATTTATTGATTATCTATCCCCTCTTTAATAACTTATTGAGACAAAGTTAACAAAACGATTATAACATTGCAAAAATTTTATAAAAATATTTTAAAATTTATATTATTTTCAAAAATAACTACTATTATTAAAAATATAATAATTTAACATACAAAAAATGGAGAAAAATTTAGAGATTGATAAAATAGATTATCAGATCCTGTCGCAATTAATGGAAGACGCAGGGACCCCTTACACTGAAATTGCCAAAAAAGTAAATGTTTCCGGCGGTACCGTCCATGTAAGAATGAAAAAACTACAGGAAATGGGAATCGTAAAAGGATCATCTCTTGTCATAGACTATTCCAAACTCGGGTACGATATCACTGCCTTCCTCGGAATCTATCTCGAAAAAAGCTCCTACTATGATCAGGCCGCACACGAACTCCAACTGATCCCGGAAGTGGTCAACATTCATTATACCACAGGAAATTATAGCATGTTCGTCAAGATCATTTGCCGCGACACTCAGCACCTGAGAGAAGTATTACACGATAAAATTCAGAAAGTAAACGGGATCAGCCGAACAGAAACCATTATTTCCCTCGAAGAGTCGATGAACCGGAATATTAAACTAAACGAATAATCCCTGGTGACAAAAACCAGCTCCTGAATCGTTTAAGCACAAATATCCAATACTACCAGAAGGTCCGTAAGTTATAAAGCTTTATCACATTCCTGCCGCCCTTCCTGATTTCAGAAGTCCCCTTACCGGACTCCACTCCCTGTATCCTTATCTCCCTGATGTAAGGTTTTCCTGTATGAATCAGGCATTTCCGATTCCAAACTACTCTCCTGAAGGATTACGTGTAACGTTTATCGTTAAAAAACAGCGTTTTTTATAAAATTTACCAGTTCCTGAACCAATATTACCAGAAAATGTTATATTTTTGTAGCATAATTTGGACAAATTCCAAAGAAACGAAAGTCCAAGTTACAAATATATTATGAGCGAAAACCTGAAAGTCCTGGAAGAATTCACCTCGTCCGAATACAAGTATGGATTTGAGACCAAAATTGAGAATGAATCTGCTCCTAAAGGACTAAACGAAGACATTGTACGATATATTTCTGCCAAGAAAGAAGAACCGGAATGGTTGCTGGAATGGAGGCTGAAAGCATTCCGCCTGTGGCAGACCATGACCGAACCGGCATGGGCCAACGTACAATATCCTAAAATAGATTTTCAGAATATTATATACTATTCCGCTCCTAAGCAGGTAAAACAATTAAACAGCCTGGACGAAGTAGATCCGGAACTACGAGCTACGTTTGAAAAGCTGGGCATCTCCCTGGACGAGCAGAAAAGACTCACCGGAGTAGCGGTAGATGCCGTGATCGACAGTGTTTCTATTAAAACCACCTTCAAGGATAAACTTGCCGAACTGGGCATTATCTTCTGCTCCCTGAGCGAAGCCGTGCAGGAGCATCCGGACCTGGTCAAAAAATACCTGGGTTCAGTGGTCCCTCAAAACGACAATTATTTCGGAGCCTTGAACTCTGCTGTATTCAGCGACGGCTCCTTCTGCTATATTCCAAAAGGCGTAAGATGTCCGATGGAACTTTCTACCTACTTCCGCATCAACGCAGCCGGTACAGGACAGTTTGAAAGAACCCTGATCATTGCCGAAGACAACAGCTACGTAAGTTACCTGGAGGGCTGTACTGCTCCCCAGCGGGATGAGAACCAACTGCATGCCGCCGTAGTAGAACTGGTGGCCATGGAAAGTGCAGAAATAAAATATTCTACCGTACAAAACTGGTATCCGGGCGACAAAGACGGGAAAGGCGGTATTTATAACTTTGTGACCAAAAGAGGAATTTGCATGGGCAACCGGTCCAAGATTTCCTGGACACAGGTAGAAACCGGCTCCTCCATTACCTGGAAATACCCTAGTGTAATATTAAAAGGAGATGATTCGATCGGAGAGTTTTATTCTGTAGCAGTTACTAATAACATGCAACAGGCCGATACAGGAACCAAAATGATCCATATCGGGAAAAATACCAAGAGCAGAATCGTATCCAAAGGAATTTCAGCCGGTAAATCCCAAAATGCATACCGGGGGCTGGTCAAAATCATGAAGCGTGCTGAAAATGCCCGCAATTATTCACAATGCGACTCTCTGCTCATGGGAGACAAATGCGGAGCACACACTTTCCCATACATTGAAGTAGACAACAGCTCCGCTACCGTAGAGCACGAAGCGACTACCTCCAAGATCGGAGAAGACCAGATCTTTTACTGCAACCAGCGCGGGCTAGATACAGAACAGGCCGTAGCCCTGATCGTAAACGGGTATGCCAAAGAAGTACTGAACCAGTTGCCGATGGAGTTTGCCGTAGAAGCACAAAAATTACTGGCAGTAAGTCTGGAAGGAAGCGTAGGATAATGAAGCTCTGTAGTTCATGCGGAAAACAGATCCCTGAGCAACGGCTAAAAATTTTGCCTCACAGCAAAACCTGCGTACAATGTTCGGAAACTGCCAAAGTAGCCGGTTTTCCCTTGATCACCAACAAAACGGCCTACTCCGAACTACAGATCGTTCCGCAGGAAACCGCACAGGAGTTGTATAAAAAACAAGACCGCAAAGGAGGTGTTTCCACAGGAGTCCAGTTTAAAAACACTCCTCCTCCGAAGTTAAGTAATTTTGAATAACGTAAATACAGCATAAGGTTTTTTCCTTATGACCCAACAAATAAAGAAAAAATGCTAAAAATTAAAGATTTACAGGCACAAATAGAAGGAGGAAAACAAATCCTGAAAGGGTTGAACCTTGAAGTAAAAGCCGGAGAAGTACACGCGATCATGGGTCCTAACGGAGCCGGGAAAAGCACCCTGGCCTCTGTATTGGCAGGACGTGAAGATTACGAAGTAACCGGAGGTTCTGCCGAATTGCTTGGCAAAAATTTATTGGAAATGAGCCCGGAGGAAAGAGCCAGAGAAGGAGTATTCCTGGCATTTCAATATCCGGTAGAAATACCCGGCGTCAGTACCATCAACTTCATGAAAAGTGCCGTCAACGAAGTTCGCAAACACAGAGGTCTTGAGCCACTGGATGCACCGGCATTCCTGCGTCTGATGAAAGAGAAAATGCAATTGGTGGAAATAGACCAGTCTCTTCTGAAGCGTTCACTCAACGAAGGTTTTTCCGGAGGAGAGAAAAAAAGAAATGAGATCTTCCAGATGGCCATGCTCGAACCTACCCTGGCGATCCTGGATGAAACAGATTCCGGACTGGACATTGATGCGCTCCGCATCGTAGCCAACGGAGTCAACAAACTAAAGTCCAAAGACAATGCCGTGATCGTAGTCACTCACTACCAGAGACTGCTGGACTATATCGTTCCTGATTTTGTACACGTACTTTACAATGGCAAAATTGTAAAGACCGGCACCAAGGAACTGGCACTGGAACTGGAAGAAAAAGGATACGACTGGATCAAAGCCGAAAACATCGTAGCATAACCGAGCCTATCGGCCGGCCCCGGACAGCCTCCGGGAATCTATTTATAACGGCATGTTTTTGAATTAATTTATAGGATTTTATACAAGGGCCTTTAGGAGAAAAATTCTTCTCTCCTGACCCTGGTAAAATTAAACCCGGAGAAAAATCTCTATCGTAAGAATGAAAAGTACCGCCATTGATACGCCTCTTACTTCTGTACTTCAGGAAGAATTTAAGAAAGCAGAAAGTAAAAGAAATAACACTGATTCTGTTTTAACTCAAAAACAAAAAGAAGCTTTTCTTGATTTTGAAAAAACAGGGTTCCCTTCTATCAAAAACGAAGAGTGGAAATACACCAACCTTTCTTCCCTGCTCAAAGAAGATTTCAACCCCTCTCCTGCTTCCTCGCTCCGCAAAGAAGACATTACCGCCTTTTTGTACAACCTGGAAGCCAATGCCCTTGTATTGATCAACGGAGTATACGTCAAAGAACTGTCTACACTACTGGCACCGGAATCCGAGCTGGAGATCACCGAGATCAAAAATGCCAGTAAAGAACTTATAGAAAAATACTTTGCCCGAAAAACCTATTCGTCTCAGGATGGTCTTTCGCTCTTAAATACTGCCTTTTCGGAAAACGGCCTGCTGGTCAGGGTCAAAAAGAACAGCGTTTTAAAACACCCGGTGATCCTGTATAATTTTACAGACAGCCGCCATGGCAATGTACTTGTACAACCGAGGAACCTGATCATTGCCGAAGAAAACACACAGGCAGCAATCGTTGAAACCTTTCATACGATCGGTACCAACCACGCCTTTACAAACATCATAACTGAAATAGTGCTGAAACAGGATGCCAACGTCGATTATTATAAAATACAGGACGATACGGAGAACACCTATCATGTAGGCACCACCGAGCTTCTGCACGAGGCCAAAAGCATTTCCTCCTCCTCTACCATCACGATCGGGGGAGCGATCACCAGAAACAACCTGAACATCACCCTGGATGCCGAATACAGCGAGGCATACCTGAACGGTCTCTACCTGCTCACCGGTACACAGCATGTAGACAATCATACCATTGCCGATCATGCCAAGCCAAACTGCTACAGCAATGAGCTCTACAAAGGGATCATGGACGATAAATCAACAGGCGTTTTCAATGGTAAGATCTTTGTAAAACAGGATGCACAAAAAACCAATGCCTTCCAGTCCAATAAAAACATCCTGCTTTCCAAAGAGGCTTCTGTCAATACCAAACCCCAACTGGAGATCTTTGCAGACGATGTGAAGTGTTCGCACGGAGCTACCACCGGACAACTGGACGAGGAGTCATTATTTTACCTCCGGTCAAGAGGCATTGGAGAAGCGGCCGCCAAAAGACTGCTGCTGCATGCCTTTGCCAACGATGTATTGGAGCGCATCAAAATAGAACCACTCCGGGAATTGCTGCTGAGTAAGATAGAAGAAAGGCTTAAATAAAAGAACCGGATTAATCCATGAATCTGTTCCTGTTCTCTGCTTGTTCCTATGTTCAACAGTCACAGGCAGCGTAAATTTCTTTTCTACTATTCACGCTTTTTTATTCCTGGGTATTCACCATAAACAAGGCAGTCTGGGGAAAGCGCTCAAACAACTCTCCTTTCAGCTCTTCGGCAACCGGAAGTTTCCCGATCGCAGTATGCATACACTTCAGCCAGGCAATGGCATCGGGTTCTGTGATCTTGTGAGGCAGGTGGCGGGCCCGCATCCTGGGGTGCCCAAACCGGTCCGAATAACGCTGCGGTCCTCCCAGAAACTGCGTTAGAAACAAGTATTGTTTCTCCTTGATCTCCCCCTTATCGTTCTGAAATAAATGACGGATCTGCTCGTCTTCAAAAACAAGATCATAAAAATAATCGACCAGCAATTGAAGGTTTTCGTCACCGAGACGGTCGTATAGCGTATTGTTTTCCATATTCACAAACCGTTGCAGAAGACCATAAAGTTCTTCCGCAACAGAGTTTTTTTTAAAATATCCGGAATTAGTTTAAGATTCTTTCCTGGTCCAAGATGCCGGCAAGTAGCAATTTCATAGACTTCTATACCAATCTTGGATCTGGCATCTTGAACCTGGTTTGTAAAAACCAATCAGGGACATTCTCTTTTTTAATAATAAGTAATCGCACACTTAGGATGATTTTTCTTAAAGCGCTGTACTTCTTCCTTGCTTATTTTGGTGTAAAAGCATTTCAGCACGATAAGATACTCCAGCTTATGAACACCACCCAACGTAGAGATCTGCGGACAACCGGCAATCTGGAGATCACGCAGCAAATAAAAATTATCAACCACTGAAAGATCCGACACACTGGAATAGTTCAGGTAAAGATTGGTCAGATACTTATAGTTCCGGATCGGTTCCAGCGAGGTGACTTTATTGTTGGAAAGGTCCAGGTGGAATATTTTCTGCATGTTCCGGATCGGCTCCAGGCTGGTAATACCAGTATTAAAGCAATCCAGGTAGACCAGGTTTTTCATCCCCTGTACAGGAGTCAGATCTTTGATCTCTATTTTCCGGAACGATAGCTTTTCAATATTGACCAGGTTTCGTACAGGATCAATGTTTTTTACTTTTATATTGAGGGAAATATGAAGTTCTTTCAGATTCACCAGGTCTTTGACCGCCTCGATATCCTCCAGTTCATTTTCCGAACAGTTAAACTTCAACAA
>CAYTGJ010000137.1:0-12641 GCA_964437245.1 uncultured Chitinophagaceae bacterium | reverse complement strand
AATACTGTCTTTCCAGCTTTGTCCTACAAAACGGGCGGCAAACATACTTCCTGCAAATTTACCTGCAATTGCGATCAAAATAATGACCAGGCAGATTCCCCAAAGATGTCCGTCGTTTAACAACCCGATCTGAGTACGCAGACCGGAGAATGCAAAGAATAACGGAAGAAGAAGTGCCAGGGAAACATATTCGATTTTCTCCATCAGTATTCTCCGGAAGTTGAATTGCGGCGGCATGATCACTCCGGCCAGGAAGGCGCCAAACAAGGCATGGATCCCTATCACTTCTGAGATATACGCGGAAAGGATCAGTACCCCAAATATAAAAGCCACAATAGTCAGGCTCAGTGTTTCCCGGTTGGAATAATTACGGCCTAATTTCACAATAAAAGGCTGCACTAATTTCAACATGACCAGCACAAACACAACTGCCAACCCTACGGTATACAACGCACTGACAAAAGACCCTACCTTGACCAGGGCTATGACCGCCGCCAGGATACACCAGGCAGTGATATCATCTGCTGCCGCACAGGTAAGGGCTACCGTCCCGATCTTGGTCTTGGTCATTCCTCTTTCCTGTATAATCCTCGCCAGGACCGGGAAGGCCGTAATGCTCATCGCAATTCCCATAAACAATCCGAAAGAAGCAAAATTGACATTGTCGGGAGCAAATTCCTCGTATAAAAAATATGCCAGTGCTACTCCCAGGGCATACGGAACAATAATACTCGCATGACTGATCACAACGGCATCGTGTGCTTTTGATTTCAAGACCTTAAGATCAAGCTCCATGCCTATGACAAACATAAACAGGATCAATCCAATCTGGCTTAAAAACTGTAAATTAGATAAGGAGCTTGGCGGGAACAGAAATGTAAGATATTCCGGGAACCACATTCCCAGCAAAGAAGGTCCTAATATAATCCCCGCTACCACTTCCCCGATCACGGTAGGCTGTCCTATTTTATTAAACAGAATACCAAGCGTCCGGGCCACAACAATGATGGTAAGGATCTGCAACAATAGGATGGCCAGCGGATGCGTCAGATTATGAAGAAACGATTTTTGAAAAACATCAAAATAACTTTGCTCAGATTGTGTTACTGAATGCATTACCTTGGTCAGTTCCATTGGTTTTCCAGCCTGCAGGATCCAATAGATCAATCCCAGAAATCCTCCGATCACGATAATGTAAAATACTATACTGCGATATTTTTTCATACTTCAATCAATTTACCTTCTTTTCTTCTTTTACAGGAAAATAAAATACAAAACCCGCTACGGTTCTTATTCCTCCATAATATTCTTTTTCCAGGTCATGGGTAAAAAAAGGAGCTGCTTCAAAAAACAGTCCTGCATTCTGAAATGGGAAAGGAAACGCCTCTACTCCTACCGGAAGCACCATGCCTGTTTTATCTGCTTTACCTCCATAATTCCATTCGTTGCGCACTCCAACCCCTACATGAAACCTGACTCTCTCCAGTTTCACCACTCTGCATACAGCAGACACTTCGCTGATAAACGAGGATAATTCTTTTTTAGAATAGAAACCAGCCTTGGTTAGCCGCACATCCAGCAAGATCCGGGAGTTTTTTCCACTCCTGAATCCCAATCCCGTCTCTGTGCCGGTCGGGTACAGCCCTATCCCTACCGATGTTTTCTGTCCGTAACAAATAACCTGAACAGAAAATAAACATACAAACCAAACACATTTCATTTGAATCATACCATACTTGACCGTGCAAAAATAATATGACTTCCGTCTGAGTCGTTGATTATGTAACAAGATGGCTGTTTATTGTAATGAAAAGGTCATAAACTGTAATGAATCTATTGAATCAACTACCAGGGGACAGGAAACCTGGGATTTATCCGGATCGGTTCCGGCAATTATTTTACCCACTCCAGAAAAGCTTTCCGGTAGGTATCGCCCAGGGTCACGCAAAGGGGCTTTTGCGAACTATCTTTCACTTTCAGCAGAATTTCGTCGGCAGTATGGGCCTGTATTGATTTTTTAGAAATTATTTCAGCCCTGTTTATCTGTATAAAACTCCGGGCAGGAAGCTCAGAGATCAGCCGTTCAATCGTTATGTTTTTAAAGAGGATCGTTTGTCCGTCCTTTAAATAAACCAGCTTGTCCCGCTTATCATCCTCCGAAGTAGTGACAAACAAAAGCTCTTCAAAATAAACCACTGATTTTCCCAGGTCTGTATTCCAGTTGAGGTAACCTTTGGCAGTTTTTTGATCCTGGATCAATTTATTCGCTTTCAGCAGAGCCTTTTCCAGACGGCTTTTCTCCACAGGCTTCCTGATAAAATCAACGGCCTCCAGATCAAAAGCATTTACCGCATACTCCGGGTAGGCCGATACAAAAATGATGTACTTATCCTGTAGTACCTTCGCGATCTCTAATCCATTCACTCCGGGCATATTGACATCAAGGAGACACAAATCGAACTTGATCGCCTGGTATTCCTCGAGAAAAACGGAAGAAGAACTGAAACATTTCACTACCTGTATAAAAGGGAAACGTTCGCAAAGCATTTGTAAATACTTCAATCCGGGATGTTCATCATCCAGCAGAATGCACTTTATCTTTTGCATGTAATAAATCGAGGGTTAAACGTGCTGTATAAATCTCTGCGTCAACCGAATATTCCAGCCGGCAGGCACTTCCGTACAGCATTTCCAGTCTTTTTTCCATACTTTCTTTTCCTATTCCGCTTCGCTGGCTGAACATCGGAGTTTTATTGATCTTATTTGAAACGATCAATTTAAATTCTTTTTCTGTCAGTACGTATACAATTGAGATAAAAGCATCCGGGCTCTGCAGGTCGCCATGCTTAAATGCATTTTCGATCAGGTGTGCCGTTGTCAGCGGTGCCATGATCCGTTCGGTAAAAAAAGGATTGGATTCTTCTGCGGAAACCGATACGGTCAGATCAAACAAAGGACTTAGTTTGATTTTATTGAGTTCAATAAAATTATGCGCAAATTCAAGTTCATCCTGGATCGATACATAAAGGGCATTGCTGTCGTAGAGGATATAATCCAGCACCCCTCCCAGTTTTTCCAGCGCATAATGCGTCCGGTAGGCATATCCCTGGATGGAATTTAAGGTATTCTTAAACAAATGCGGATTCAACCGGAACGTTGAATTCTCCACTTCCATCGCCTGTATTTTGTGTTGTAACAGCTCTTTTTCCTTTTTCAAGGAAAGGTTGATCTGCTCCAGTGTTTTCCGGCTGAGATAATACTGAACGCTCTTGACCAGCGCCAACAGTAATAAGACTACCAGCACAATTAAGACTATAAAGTATATATCCATATATTCAAGACCCATTCACAACCAAGGCGAGAAAGTTAACTAAAAAGTTGCGATATAAAAAAATGATGAATCACAGAACAGCCTCCCTGTCAAAAATATTCAGAATCTATAAATAAAAATAGAGTAACAGGATACAAGACTATTGGCTGTCCCCTGTTACTCTATTTTAAAAGATTATGGATAAATGACAGAAGTATATCTGAACAGATTATTCCCGGGAATAGTCAATCTTCTGCTCTTCCGGCAGATCATTCAAGTGCGGGAATTCCCCCTCCCTGAATTGTTTATAGAAACGGGCAATCTCTTCCATCGAATCGGCTATAAACGGACCATGCTGTACTATCGGAACACGATGCGGCTGTCCGGCGTACAACACAAAATGCGTGTCGTTTTCTAATGCCAGAAACTGCAATTCGCTATTCCCTTTCTCTTCCATCTTCGACAACCAACCGGTCTGCCCGGCCTCAAGAATTTTCCCTCCCGCTTTTACCCTTCCGTTCAGTACATATACCAATCCACTGTACTCCGAAGGAATTTCCTGTGAGACCTGTGCATTGTTCTCTAACCGGAAATCCACTAAAGTAAAAGCCGTATGATTCTGAAGCGAAGCTGTCAAGCCATTGCTACTTCCGCTATACACACGAATCTCATAATGGTCAGTGCGAATTTTCGGAACGTCCTTCAATGAAATCTTTTGCCAAAAAGGCGGTGCATACCTCTTTTCAGGAGGTAAAGCCAGCCACACCTGCAAGATGCGGAGCTTTTGCTCAGAAGTAATTTCCTCTGTATGCACAATTCCTTTTCCGGCCGTCATCAATTCAAAACTTCCGGTCTCCCAGTCTTTCCCGTTTCCTTCCAGCACCAGTGTAAGTGTTTCAAATCCTGCGTGCGGATGTGCCCCGCCTACCGGTTCTCCGCCGGGCAGATCCAGCTTGTCATCCATAAACAGGATAAACGGATCTGATTCTGCGTAAGGAATCCCGTCTAAAATAGCAGAGGCATGATGTCCGGGTCCTAAAAATCCTTGATGCCAGGTAGTTTGAATACTTTTTGAAAGGCTTCTCTGTTTCATCATTTCATTATTTTTTTACAAGTATAAGTCGTTGTTTAAGTTCCGGAAAACGGATCAATGCCGTAATCCACACTACGATCTGGACGCTTACCGCCACGGCAATCGACTGCTGATAGTACAAATGGGTAACGATAGCTCCTCCCATATAGGCAGCCAACAACATCGTCCCCAGGATACCAGTCCTCGGAATAATGAATAATATCAGTGCAATGATCTCCACAACTCCAATGACCCGATAAGTGGCAACGTCTATCCCGCCCGACACTGCCTGGGCAAGCGACGCTTCCTCTTGTGTAAGTTTCATAAAGGCACTCATGGAAAATAAAAGTCCTAAAACGATGGTCAGTGCCCATCCTGTGATTCTGATTGTTTTTTGTGTCATGCGATTTATTTTTTAATTCTGAGACAAATTTCCGAATAAATACTATACTTTTGTTATCTGTTACAAAAAGGATAGTAGTTACAAAAAGAATAGCATATGTCAACACACACGATTGAAAGCTGTACAAAAGCTAAAATGGCCATACGGGATACGCTGGATGTAGTGGGCGGAAAATGGAAACTGGTACTGATCTCTATTTTAAGAAGCGGGAAAAAAGGATTCAATGAGCTATCAAGAGAAGCAGGAATTTCTCCCAGGATCTTATCGAAAGAATTACAGGAATTGGAAATGAACGGACTGATCAGCCGGCAAGTCTGCGATACGAAACCTGTCACCGTACAATATGAATTAACCCCCTACAGTGAAACATTGAACGAAGTATTGGGCGCTATGGAAAAATGGGGAGCTCAGCACAGGAAGAAAATTATTTCCGGAAAATAATTCTTTCAAATGACATAAGACCAAAATGTCATGGCGATAACTTCTGCACAAGGTCACTACCAGGATACAATCCCTATGATACCAGATACTGGAAACAAGATTAAATCTTGATCCTGCTGCGTTGACAAGAAGGTAAAAATCAATCCGGGACAACTTAAAGATTCATCTATCCGGGAGGCGACCTCTTTATGTTTAAGATGACTTCTATTTTCCAGGCATACTTTTCCTGCAATCATCCCCAGACGATCTTTCCAACATTACTACCCTTTACGGATAGGACCAGCATATAGCGGATCTCATACCTTTGGAATGACAAAAATATTATTCCGCCAAATACATCTTATTATGAAAAAAATCAACATGAGAGTTTGTATATTTTTTTTACTATGGTCCTTGGGCAATCCTATAGGAGCACAAACCATTTCATTTGAGTGGTCCGTCACTACCCTGGCCGGCCCTTTCTCGAATGCTCCCGGGGATGACGACGGGACCGGAGACGGAGCCCGGTTTCGTAATCCTAACGGGATAGCGATCGATGCCTCCGGCAATGTATATACAGCAGAATTAATCGGACACAGGATCCGGAAAATAACACCCGAGGGAACTTCTACCACACTCGCTGGAAGCGGTACAGGAGGCTATGCCGATGGAACAGGAACAAGCGCTTCTTTTAATGCTCCTGCCGGAGTGGCCGTGGATGCTTCCGGCAATGTATATGTAGCAGATGCCGGAAACAACCGTATCCGGAAAATCACCCCTGCGGGAGTAGTCACCACCCTCGCAGGTGACGGGACAGCTGACTATGCAGACGGTACAGGAACCGCCGCTCAGTTCTGGAATCCTAGAGGGATCACACTGGATGGTGCAGGAAATCTCTACGTCGCAGATTCTCATAATCACCGGATACGAAAAATCACCCCTGAAGGAGTAGTCACTACCCTGGCCGGCACCGGTATCGCAGGACATACCGACGGTGCAGGAACCAATGCCCAATTCTACATCCCTTCAGCAGTAGCTGCAGACGGTGCAGGGAATGTATATGTTACCGATTTCGAAAATCACAGGATCCGGAAAATCACCCCCTCAGGAGTAGTCACTACCCTGGCCGGTGACGGGACCGAAGGTTTTGCCGACGGTACAGGGACTGCGGCAAAATTCAACCGGCCTTCCGGAATCACTGTCGACGCTTCCGGGAATTTGTACATCTCCGACCGGGGCAATCAACGGATCCGGAAAGTCACCCCTGCCGGAACTGTTTCTACCATAGCAGGAATTTCCTCCTACGGTTCTCAAAATGGTCCCGCTTCTTCAGCCCGTTTCTATCATCCCTGGGGAATAGGCATCGATGCCAATCATAACCTCTATGTAGCTGATGAAGGCAACCATAAGATCCGGAAATTAAGCGGGGCTTCTCTTAACCCGTTTTCCTATACCTATCAGTCCTTCTATCCCAATAATGAGCAGATGGTTTATATCAGTGGGCAATCGCTCACCCATGATCTGGTCATCACAGCTCCTCCAGGGTATCTGTTCTCGTTACAGGAATATAATCCATGGGGCGGCTCCCGACAGTTTCATACCACCCTGACACTAACTCCCGTAGCAGGAATAATCTCTCCTCAAAGTGTCTACATCATAATGTCACAAAACTCCGATGCTGGAATTTACAATGGAAATTTATCGATCAGTTCTTCGGGGGCAACCACCAGAACGATAGCCCTCAACGGGACCATCCTGAAAGGGGATCAGACCATCTCTACGTTTTATATGCCCGACCCGCTACCATCCAAAAATATAGGAGATCTTCCGTTTGAACTATATGCCAACGCAAGCTCCGGCCTGCCTGTCGTCTATACCAGCTCAGATCCTTCGGTAGCAACCATCTCGGGAAATGTACTCACGATCACAGGAGGAGGCACCACCAACATCACTGTAAGTCAGCCGGGAAATCACAACTACAATCCTGCCAGTGCAGTAGTAGTACCGTTTACCGTAACCAAAGCGGATCAAACCATTACCTTTAACACCCTTTCTACCAAAATCATCGTGGATGCTCCGTTTTCCTTAACTGCCAGCACCAGTTCCGGTCTGCCTGTTGTCTATACCAGTTCAGATCCTGCCGTAGCAACTATATCCGGGAATACCGTTACTCTTACGGGAACAGGCACTACCGAAATCACTGCCAGCCAGCCGGGCAATGCCAGTTATAATGCGGCTACTCCTCAGGTTCAAACACTGGAAGTAACCAAAGCCTCTCAGGTCATTACGTTTATCCTACCTTCCGGGATCGGGTTGTCTGAAGAAAGTGTTACGCTAAATGGTACAATCAATTCAGGGCTGAGCATCATCTATACCAGTTCGAATCCTGCCGTGGCAACTGTTTCCGGAAATATACTTACATTAGTAGGAACCGGTACGAGCATTATTACGGCAAGCCAGCCCGGAGATCATCATTACAATGCTGCTACCGACGTAGTCCGTACGATTGATGTAAACAACAAACTTAGTCAGACCATCACCTTTGAAGCCCTGGCAAACCGTACGACAGGAGATGCCCCCTTCGCACTGAATGCCGTCTCTACTTCCGGTCTTACGATCACCTATACCAGTTCAAATCCTTTGGTAGCGACCGTTTCCGGAAATATTCTGACCATCGTCGGAGCTGGAACTACTACGGTCACCGCCAGCCAACCGGGGAATACAGAATACAACCCTGCACCGGAAGTAATACAGCCCCTGATAATTTCAGCACCGGCCACCGGTGTCAGTACTGCTACAAACCTCATCTCCACTCTTTATCCGAATCCGGCCACAGAACATCTATGCATAGAATCCTCTACAGGCATAACAGGACCAGTATCTCTAACTATTACCGATATACAGGGAGCAGTCCTGTTCCATTCTTTTGTCAATATTCATAGCGGGAAATATCAACTGGATGTTTCCTCTTTTACAAGTGGTATGTATTGGCTGGAACTAGGCAACGACAAGCAAAAAATCAGGCATTGGTTTGTTAAACAATAATAGAAATGTTACGATTATTTCAGGATACAGAATTCGAGGGAATACAACAAGACAATCGTCCATTCTATCAAGAACATGCCTGCGAGGGAACGAACAGGAATACTCTATAGAGATTTCATTTGTCTCTGACACCCAGGAATCGTACTAAAATTAATCCGGTACAGCCCACACAATAAATGTAAAAACACACCCTTAAAAATCGCCCGGCTCCAAAGTCTGGCGATTTTTTTATGTCACTCCCTCTTTTCACCCCTTCGGATCTGGCAAAATAAAAACCAACAAAATGCTAATTATCAAATATTTAAAACAAAATTAAAAATATTCAATCTTATAATTTTACCAATAAATAATATAAAAATCTTATTATTAATAATAATTAATGTATATTTAACACTAACAATAAAATAAGTCTCGTATAAAATTCCCCGTTTTAGTGATTGCCTTCACTTAAAGTTTGTACAACGATGAATGTTTTAAGAAATCTTCTGACAATCCTTCTGCTGGTACTGATTACCGGAAAGGGTAAACTGCTTGCTCAATGCGGTGTGACAGATCCTATCCAGACAACGGATTATTGTCCTGATCAAACTGCCGCCTGGAGTATTACCAACAGCAGTCCGTCCAACACGGTCTACAACTGGTACCGCTACGATGCGGGTTCCTCCAGCTACCAGCACACCGGGGCAGGAGATTATTATGAAACAGCACAACTATTTCCCAACGGATATGGTACTGTCAATACCTACTATTATGAAAAAGAAATCCGGCAACCCTCCGGTCCTGCCCTCTCTTCCCCTACTCCTCCTGTAGGAGCCAATCTTACGGGTCCGTTAAACCTTTCTTATTCCTCCAGTACCGACTTCATCCTTAATTATGTAACAGTAGGCATAAATGCCAACTGGCTTGGAAGCACCAGTACATACGCCCTCAAGGTTTCTGCAAACAGTCAGTATTCGCAGTGGTTTACCTTCCAGTATACCAGCAGCTCAGTCGTAGCCATCAGCGGCTCCACGATCTTTGTCAGAGTTCCGGTATTCTTGTCCGCCTCACAACTTGGCGTACCGGTACCTGCCGGAAATTCAACGATCTCCGTAAGCACTTGTTCGGCAGGAGATCCATGTCCTCCCGGAGCCATTGCAGTAGACGGACTTTCGTATTTCCCTGCCAGTACTTCCGGCATAAGCGGAACCTATCCCCTGGGTGCAGGGACGACGCTCAACTATGCTTCCTCTATTCTGAACATCTGGGGAAACGATTCGTATCCGGGAATCTTCGATGTAGACATCACTACCCGCTGCGGGAAAACGCTGGTGACGGCAGTACAGGAAACCGATCCTACCAAATGCTGCACCCCGGTCACGTCTTTTTCCACGATCACCTCCAGCACAGGATCTAATATCTTTGACACGATCTTTCCTTCCGGAACGACCCTGACCGCCTCCGGCAACAGTCCGGGGCTTTACTATGCCTGGTATAAAGACGGCGTCGCCATGGGCCCTTCTTATCAAGGTACGGGAATGACCTCGATCCCTGTATCCGATTACGGAATTTATAGCGTAAAGGTGGTAGAAAGTCCCGCCTATGCCAACCGGGCAGTCTGTTATAAAATGACACCCTTTGAAGCACAGAAAAGGCAACTGTTTGCGGTTGCCAATCCTCAGACCATTTGCCTGGGAGATGCTGCCGATCTCGTAGCGAAAGGAGCCACGGCCAATGTCACCTGGAGTACTGCGACCAGTGCTCCTATCACGAACGCCAACAGCCAGGTAGCCAGCACCACACCGGCTGCTCTGGGTCAATACCTTTACACCGTGCAGGCAGAAGTACCGATCGGAAACTTAGTGGTAAACGGTGATTTTGAAAAAGGGAATACCGGATTTTCTTCTACCTATCAGTTTAAAAACCCTGCCACAGCTACCCCTCTTACCCCTTCACAACAGCATGCCGAAGGATATCCTGACCGCAATATGCTGGATCTTGGAAACGGATCCTATACGATCAATGACTATGTATTCTGGCCTGGCTGGAATTCCTGGAAAGAATGCAGAGGCCGCGGAGGAATCGGAAATTTCCTGTATACGGACGCTGCTACGACCGCAGGAAGCTATATATGGGAACAAACCGTAAATGTCGAAGCAGGCAAGACCTATGAATTTTCCGCCTGGATCACCAACATTGACACCAATGCCATGACGAATCCGTCGGGCAACCCACTGCCGCATGCCAACATCTTCATCAACGGAACACCGTTGTTTTCTCCCTATATTCCAATCAGTGCCACCACCTGTCTCTGGCAGAAAATCAGCCAGACCTGGACTGCCACCACCAGCGGACCGGTGACGCTCCGGGTAGATGAAATTTCCAAAGTAAACAACGGAAACGATTTTGCCATTGATGATATTTCCTTCGGAACTCCCGGCTACCAGACCGATACCGTTTCGGTGATCGTTGAAAGCTGTGTGCTTCCCGTGGTATTTATTTCCTATGGGGTCCGGAAACTACCGGAAGGTCTGCTGGTCAACTGGCGAACTGCCTCCGAATACAATGCGTCTCAATTTATCATTCAACGCTCTTATGACGGAGGAAAAACATTTTCTGACATCGGCATCGTACCGGCTCAAAAAAGTGCCACAGGAGCATCGTATTCCTTTATAGATGAAAATCCTGGCGGAACAATTGTATACTACCGCCTCAAAGAAGTCGACATGGACGGCCAGCGTATGTATTCCAACTGGTTTGAATACCAAACGGACGCTGACAACCGAATCGAAATTTATCCTAACCCTTCGGTGTCTTCTTTCCAGCTAATCGCTGCGGACAGAAGTATTGGGGCAATCCGGATCTATGATATGAGTGGCAGGCTGATCAGTTCTGTTATTCCTGAGAACGAATCCCTGATCAGCTTCGGACAAGAATTGTCTCCTGGTATTTATCTTGTAGCAGTACATACTTCCGGAAGCGTGCAGCATTATAAAATACTGAAACAATAATTTTCAACGACTGCTCCGCCAAAAACAGAGCTGCTCCGGAGGGGATCTCAATTACGTCGCCTTGCCCGGATAAGGTATCCATGATCTTGTTTTCCGAAGAGATAAGCACAACATTGGGGCGGGACATTACTAAGATTGTTTCTCTCTGGTGATCAGGATCATTCCTTCATTTATATTTTTTGATTTTATAGTTAATTTTGCCTACTTAGAGGAAAGGGAATACATGAATACAGTCCCAAAAAAAGATCCGGAAGAATTACTAAGAAATCATGAGTTGAAAATCACGGCCCAGCGCACTTCTGTTCTGAAAGCTTTTATCGTAAAAAACAAAGTGTTGTCCCTCGCTGAACTCCACAAAATACTGGGAAAAGAATTCGACCGCATCACGCTGTACCGGACATTAAATTCGTTTGAAGAGCATGGGCTGATTCACAAAATTCCGGACACCTCCGGAAACAACATGTATGCTTTATGCAAACATGATTCGGTGCATCATACCCATGAAGACAATCATGTCCATTTTAAATGTTCGGGCTGTAACACCACCTTGTGCCTGGAAGAGGTGAGTATTCCTTCCATCAAAATTCCTAAAAAGTATAAACCCGAAAAATTCAGTTTTCTGGTAGAAGGATATTGCGAAAAATGTACTAAGAAGTAATCTGTCAAGATCTTACAGCCCTTTACCATCCTCTTTATCCGTAAGGTCTCGCACGTGTGCTATCAGATGCATAAAAGAACAACACCCGTTGATGAACATTTTTTAACAATAACTTAATGCCTGTTCTTCCTCTAGTGATATTCAGTTTATACTAACAGACTAACTTTCGGAAAAATTGAATCCTTATGCATCGTAATACGGTTCCTTTCCTTTTACTACTCCCCTTTCTGTTCTTCGCCTGTACCAGTAGTACCTCTACGGTCAATCCTCCGATCCATTCGGACGATGTAGTGACCATAGACGGATCCAGTACTGTATATCCGATCCTCAAAAGTGCCTCGGATACTTACCGCCAGGAAAATATCCTGAACGGGGCTTCGCTCAATGTCATCTTTTCCGGTACCAACCGGGGGTTTGAAAAACTGATCAGCGGAGAGGCCGATATCATTGGAGCTTCACGCCCTATCAATCGAAAAGAAGAGCGGGCCTGTAAAGCCAGCGAACTGGAATACATCGAGTTGCTCATCGGATACGATGGCATTGTGATCGCAGTACACCCCTCCAATCAATGGCTTACTAATATCACCCTGACAGAACTTCGTAAGATCTGGGCGCCTGAGTCTCAAAACTATATCAAAACATGGAAAGGTGTCAACGACCAGTGGCCAGACCAACCGATCCACCTGTACGGTCCGGGGAAAAACTCCGGGACCTATGATTATTTTACCGAAGCGATCGTGGGG
>CAYTGJ010000136.1:6951-12725 GCA_964437245.1 uncultured Chitinophagaceae bacterium | reverse complement strand
CCCATTCCTCTCAGGATAGTCTGACCTGTTTCCTGATCAGTAGATACGTGAAGTGTAGGATCTTCTTCTACAAGTTTGGCGATTGCCATACCCATTTTATCCATATCTGCCTGAGTTTTTGGCTCAATTGCGTATCCGATTACCGGCTCAGGGAAATCCATTTTC
This sequence comes from uncultured Chitinophagaceae bacterium, assembly GCA_964437245.1. GTDB lineage: Bacteria > Bacteroidota > Bacteroidia > Cytophagales > Cytophagaceae > JANYCO01. The sequence continues at coordinate 12,560 of CAYTGJ010000136.1, read as the reverse complement.
TCCAGTACGATTTTATTTTTCTCATCGCAAAGAGTATCTCCTGTTTTAATATCTTTAAAACCAACAACCGCACCGATGTCACCTGCTTCCAGGCGGTCAATTTGATTTTGCTTATTTGCGTGCATTTGGAATACACGGGAAATACGCTCTTTCTGGTTGGATCTTGAGTTGAAAACATATGATCCTGATTCCAGTACTCCTGAATATGCACGAACAAAGCAAAGACGTCCTACAAACGGGTCTGTTGCAATTTTAAATGCAAGACCAGCAAAAGGTTCTTTATCGCTAGGTTTACGGCTTACTTCCTGATCTGTATCAGGGTCAGTTCCTTTAATGCTTTCTTTATCCAGAGGAGAAGGTAACAATGACATTACAAAGTCAAGCATTGTTTGTACTCCTTTGTTTTTGAAGGATGATCCGCAAAGCATTGGAACGATTTTCATCGCAATGGTCGCTTTACGAAGTGCTGTCAATATTTCATCTTCAGAGATCGAAGTCGGATCTTCGAAGTATTTCTCCATTAACTTATCGTCGAACTCAGCTACTGCTTCCAGAAGTTTTTCTCTGTATTCAGTGGCTTCTTCCAACATATCAGCCGGGATAGGCACTTCTTTAAAGGTCATTCCTTTATCGTGCTCATTCCATTCGATACCACGGAAGTTGATCAGGTCAACTACTCCTTTGAATGTATCTTCTGATCCTATAGGAAGTTGTAACGGGACAGCATTGCTACCAAGCATTTCTTTTACTTGCTTGCAAACTTTAAGGAAGTCTGCTCCGGAACGGTCCATTTTATTTACGAAGCCCAGACGAGCAACGTTGTAGTTGTTAGCCAGACGCCAGTTCGTTTCAGATTGTGGCTCCACACCATCCACTGCACTAAACAGGAATACCAGACCATCCAATACACGAAGGGAGCGGTTCACCTCAACGGTAAAGTCCACGTGACCCGGAGTATCGATAAGGTTTACATGGTATTTGTTGTCTCTATAGGTCCAGTTAACAGTAGTAGCTGCAGAAGTAATAGTAATACCTCTTTCCTGCTCCTGTGCCATCCAGTCCATTGTAGCAGCACCATCGTGTACTTCTCCAATTTTATGGCTTACTCCGGCATAGAAAAGAATACGCTCGGAGGTAGTTGTCTTACCCGCATCGATGTGAGCGGCAATTCCTATATTTCTTGTATATTTTAAATCGCGTGCCATGTGCGTACTATTCTTAGAATCTAAAATGTGAAAATGCTTTGTTTGCTTCTGCCATTCTGTGCGTATCGTCTTTCTTCTTTACAGCAGCACCTTCGCCTTTAGATGCAGCAACGATTTCTCCTGCTAATTTCTCAGTCATTGTTTTTTCACCTCTTGATCTGGCATATTGGATCAGCCATTTCATTCCAAGAGAAGATCTTCTTTCTGGACGAACTTCCGTAGGAACCTGGAAAGTTGCTCCCCCTACTCTACGGCTTTTCACTTCCACAAAAGGACTTACGTTTGTAAGTGCTTTTTTCCATATTTCAAGACCATTCTCGCTGGTTCTTTTTTCTACCAGTTCGATTGCTCCATAAAAAATATCGTAAGCGATTGATTTTTTACCATCGTACATCAATACGTTTACAAACTTAGTTACTGTTGTATCCTGGAATTTAGGATCCGGTAACACATATCTTTTCTTAGGTTTTGCTTTTCTCATAATCTTAGTATAATACTTGGGCACCTTTACATAAAGTGCCAATTACCCATCGTATAATTGATCTTATTTTAATTACTTCTTTTTACCGCCTTTTGTTGGGGCTGCTGCAACGGCACCTGGCTTAGGTCTCTTAGCACCGTATTTAGATCTGGATTGTTTTCTGCCATTTACACCAGCAGTATCCAATGATCCACGAACGATGTGATATCTTACACCTGGTAAATCTTTTACCCTGCCACCTCTTACCAACACGATCGAGTGCTCCTGAAGGTTGTGTCCTTCTCCTGGGATATAGGCATTCACCTCTTTCTTATTAGTTAATCTCACCCTTGCAACCTTTCTCATCGCTGAGTTTGGTTTTTTAGGAGTAGTAGTGTACACTCTTGTACATACACCTCTGCGGAAAGGACAAGAATCCAACGCAGGTGACTTAGACTTCCACTTAAGTTTTTGTCTTCCTTTTCTTACTAATTGCTGAATAGTAGGCATTTTATAATGTTTTTATTTACGTCCATTTTTTTGGAAGGGCAAAGGTACGAAAGAATTATTTCAAAGCAAATGTGAAAAGTAAAATATTTTATAAATTACTGTCTGATAGGCTATAACATTTTCTTTATTTTACCTTTCCGCAACCTTAAGTCCACAAATGCCCGGGTGTCAAATAACTGGTTGTGAATAGTCTACAAATGGTACAAATTCTTCTTCTGTTGCTGTTTTTCAAGCTTTAGAATCGACTATGGGAGGCTCTCAAAAGAGAGCTATTATGTTAATTTTCAGCTTGTCTGTCTCAATTAAAATTACAAGTTATAGTATTATAATTCCCCTTTTTTACTTTCCTTTACAGAACTAATCCTACCTTGTTTCCGTGCAAAGACTGACCACATGCTGTTTTTTTCTGTTGCTATTCCTTAGCGGAATACAGAGGGCCTCTGTTTGCTTTGCTCAGAACGATATGGATTCGAGTAAAAAAGAAAAAAACATATCCCTGGCAGGAATCATACTCCCTTCCAGAAGTCCTGAAAATGGTTTTTATGCTCAGGGAGGACTTATCGGACTGTTCAAAACGGATCCGAAAGACTCTTTACTGAGAGCTTCCAACCTTTACCTGTTTGGATTATATTCTCAACTCCATCAATACAGGATCAGTACAGGGGGGGACCTGTTTACCAAAAGAGAAAAGTATTACCTCAATGGCTGGTATTATTACAGCTATCTCCCCGAACTCTATTTTGGTACAGGCAACCAGGTCTCTTCTCAACAAAGTGAATTTATCAACTACCGGCTTTGGTACATGAATACGAATGTTCTCCGTAACATATATCAGAAATGGTTTGCCGGAGTTTCTTATACTTATGAGCATCTGTACCAGATGAACATTCCGGCAGGAGGTCTTGCTGCATCCGACGTTTTACCGGGGATGCGTACCAATACCTTATCGGGTCCGGGGATAAAAATCAGGCATGATTCAAGAGACAACATCCTCTCGACCAATAAAGGTTTTTTTCTGGATATGAGTTATTCCTTTTTCAGAACAGGACTTGGGAGCAGCTACCAATTCGATCAATTCGGGTTGGATATCCGTAAATTTATCAATCTTACCCCAAAGAAGTACAACATACTGGCATTTAACTTTTTGCTACGCCATTCTGCGGGAAACGTTCCGTTCCGTTACCTATCCAATATCACTGCCAGAGGATATCATCCCAACTTATACCGGAATAATTCGTTAATAAGCCTTCAGGCAGAATACCGTCTCCGGATCTGGAACTGGATCGGGGCCTCTTTCTTCGGAGGGCTTTCCGAAATTGCCGGTACACCAGATCAATTATCTTTCAACTCTATAAGAGAAAATTACGGCGGTGGTTTACGGTTTCGTGTTATCAAGAAACATAATATGTATTTACGTATAGAGTACGGCAGAGGCCGTAACAATTCTAATTATTATGTATCCTTTTATGATGCATTTTAATTTAACAAGATATTCATGACCTCTTCATTCAAAAAAATAGCTCTTCTTTTTTACCTGCAATTCTGCTGTGTCTTCTGTGTACTACAGGCCCAACATAATTCTGATGATTCTTTTCAATATTCTTATTATGAAGACAAAACTCATTCAATGTCGGTAGAAGAGATACAAAAAAAATCTCCGCTTTTCACTCCACTAAAAAGTAATTCACTCAGCACCGGCTTTATCCCTCATCCGGCATGGATGAAAATAGAGATCCCTAAACTCCAGGAAGAACAATTACTGATCATTGAAAATGCTCATATCGATACCCTGGAGATTTATTTATTTTCCGGAGATACACTTCTTACTCATTATGCTTCAGGAGACCTAAGGGCTTTCAGCAACCGGACTCTGAATTATAATTTTTTCAATTTTGCTGTTCCTCCCAGCACAGACCACATACTGATCAAAGCTCAGAACAAAGGATTGTTACTGCTTCCTGTCAAAATACTTTCTTTTAATGCATTCTTTAACCACTATCAAAATTACACGCTCATCCACTGGTTCTATTTTGGTTTTGTAGTCCTGGCTGTCTGCTCCAACATGCTATTTTTCATATGGCTAAAGGAATCTATTTATTTTTATTACGTGTTGTGCGTATCTGCAATCGGCTTTGTCACTGCGGTGGATTTCGGCTATACGTTTCAGATCTTGTGGCCTGGGAAACCTGAGATAAATGATTACAACGCAACGTTCTACTGTGCTTCTTTTTTCATTACCTTATTCACAGAAAAGATATTGAACATCCGAAGTAACTTCCCCAAACTTTACTATATATACCTGCTCATTTATCTTTGCATTTTCCTGTCCATATTTCTTTCACTTATGGGCTATTATTCCATTTCCATCCGCATGATTCACTATGTAGCGTTCGTAATGCCTGTCATTGCGCTATATTCCGGAATTCTTTTTCTGATCAAAACAAAAAGTGAATCGTCAAAACTCTTTTTAATTGGCTGGTCGGGTTATTTCATTTCACTTTCTGTATACCTGGCAAGTCTTGAAGATATTATTCCATATAATATTTTTACAGCCAATTCTATGCAGCTGGGAGCGAGTTTTGAGATCCTGTTTCTGAACCTGGCGATCCTTAGTAAAATCAATTCTTTGAAGAAAGAGAAAGAGCTCATTCTTTCGCAGCAGAATAAACTACTGGAGCAAAAGGTGATGGAACGGACGGTGGAACTTCACGAAAAAACAGATGAAGTACTGGCTCAAAACGAAGAGCTTCAAAACCAGCGAGCAGAGCTGGAAGCCCAGCGCAATACGCTTGAGAATCAGAACAGGATCATTGAAGAACATAATATCCTGCTCAAAGGCAGTAAAGAATCGCTGGAAAAACTTGTAGAGAAAAGAACCGAAGAATTAAAATATACGAATAACGAGCTAACAGAATACAACAACCGTCTTGAGCAATTTGCATTCATTACGGCACACAATCTAAGAGGACCCGTTTCTACCTTGCTCGGGCTTTCCCAGGTGTATAACTCAAAGAATATCTCTGATCCTATTAATCTGACCATTCTTGAAAAATCGAAAGAGACCACGATCAAACTGGACGAGATCATTAAAGATCTGGTAGGAATTCTCGACCTTCAGAAAAGTGTGGTCAATCTTTCTCACGACATCAATATCTGTTCTGTATACAATGATGTCACTATTCTTTTATCCAAAGAGATCGAAGAGTCCAATGCCACGATCACGCATAATTTTACTGAGGATGCTACGATAAGTTGTGTATCTGCCTATCTGAACAATATTTTTTACAATCTGATCAGTAATTCAATCAAATACAGAAGAATCGGTTCTATTCCCCGTATCTCTATTGAATATACAAATACCGGAGATGAAATACGTTTCCATTTCTCTGACAATGGCCGTGGAATCGATCTCACCAGGCAGGGGGAAAAAATAT
>CAYTGJ010000136.1:0-6941 GCA_964437245.1 uncultured Chitinophagaceae bacterium | reverse complement strand
AACGGTTCCATCTTGACAAAGAAGGAAAGGGATTAGGTTTGTATATTGTAAAGACCCAGGTAGAGATCATGCGAGGAAAGATCAGCCTCGAAAGTGAGGAGGAAAAAGGGACTTCCATCACGATCATCTTTCCTAATAAATCTGCCTGAAACTATTCATTAGCCTCCATTGCATTGTTTCCTATTCACAAAATCAAATGACTCAAAAAAAATTACTGTTTGCTACCGAAAGTTATTCGTACCTGAAAACTAAAATGCTTTCCGTTTCTTCTGACTTTGAAGACGGTCAGCTTGAAATCAAAAAATTCCCCGATGGAGAACGTTATATGCGTATCCTTCATGATGTAAACGAACGTCATGTCATCATTGTCGGAGGGACCATTTCCGATAATGATACACTGGAGATCTACGATCTGGCAAGTGCGGCGGTTAAATATGGAGCCGTTTCACTTACCCTGGTCATCCCATATTTCGGATATTCTACGATGGAACGTGCCGTTCAATACGGAGAAGTAGTCACTGCTAAAACCAGGGCTACGTTATTCTCTTCTATCCCCCGTACAAGCCTTGGCAACAAAGTGATCCTGGTGGATCTTCATACGGAAGGAATTCCTCACTATTTTGAAAGTGGCATCCGTCCGGTGCATCTTTATTCCAAACCGATCATTACGGAAACTTGCTATGAACTGTACAAAGATGATTTCGTTCTTGCCAGTACCGATGCCGGCCGTGCCAAATGGGTAGAATCACTGGCCAATGATATGCATGTGGATGGAGCGTTTGTATTTAAACGGAGAATCTCGGGCGATGAGACCAGGGTAACCGGTATCAGTGCCGATGTAAAGGGAAGAAACGTTATTATCTATGATGACATGATCCGTACAGGAGGTTCGCTGGTACAAGCTGCGCGATCGTATAAAGAAGCCGGGGCAAAGGATATTTCCGTCATCACTACCCATGGTATTTTTGTAGGAGATGGAGTAAAAAAGCTGAAGGAATGTGGAATCATAAGCACCGTGGTTTGTACGGATACACATCCAAATGCGGAAAAAATACAGTCTGATTTTATTAAGGTAAAAAGTGTAGCGGCATTGCTGGCAAAAAAAGCGGGAGAATAGACCGTTCTCTATCTCCCGCTACTATGGCTAATTGATAAATACGTTATGCATAATTAAAACAATGCTGAATCGAATAAGCAATTGTGGCATTGTAAATGATCGCTACTGCAATGGCTGCCTTATACCGGGAAACGAATCTGAATGCTTTCATTTTCTTAACTATTTAGATCGTGAAACTTATAAATCTTCTAAGTGATTTTTACGTACTATTTTCCCAAAAGGTTATATAGTTTTTCCCTAATTATCCTCTGATTCTTTCTTCAAGGTTCTGTTACGGTCCCTTGCCCTTACAGAAGGACAGAAAACCGGAGCCTGAATACAGGTTTAACGCTCCAGAAGACTATCTCCAGCCTAGCATACCTCCAGCTTCGTCTTTTGCATTTCGATGGCCATGGCTACGATATTGGCCATCATATAGGCAAAATTTTCTTCATCTGTAGTCCATTTTCTTGGCTCGCCTACCTGTTCGCAACAGATCACCCCTGCCATTTTCCCGTCTACCCAGATCGGTACATCAAGCATTGAGGTAATTGCCAATGGTTTCAGATAACTTTCCTTGAACTCGCTTGTTCTCGGATCTTCCAGGGCGTCGTTTGCTGCCAATGTTCTTTCTGCCCTTATAGACGCGAAATAACGGGGAAAATCCCTGGCGTATAGTTGAAATCCACTTTGATGTTCGTTTCCTGTGTGGATACACAAATCTTCGCAACGGATACATGATTTATCGTTGTCGAACAGCCAGATGCTGGAGCGCTCCACGTTGAGGGCATTTACTACCGATTCTGTAATCCTTCTACTGGCAGCAGTCATATCTCCCAGAAAAAGGGAACGCTGAGAGGTAAGGTCTGTAATGATATTCATGTGCTTTCTGAGGTAATACGTAAGGTCTCCCCCTCCTACCGTAGTGGTAGAAGTAGTGGCAATACTTGTCCCTTTCAGCGCATTAGGGAATTCGGCCTTGATCTGTTTCATTGCTTCTTCAAAAGCATTGATATGTTCGTCCGTGTCCGGAACGGACGAGGCCTGAATCGAAGTGATCTTTGTGAGAATTGAGAGGCGGGTGCGTGCTTTTACCCCTCCTATTTCGCCTGCTCTTAAATAATAAGAATATAGTTTACTTGCCATGAGAATTATTGTTTTTATTTAGTGAGATACTGAGATCAGAATGCTTTGTTCAATAGTAATTTTATCACTTTCAGACGGAGTGAATTATCTTCTGCTTCTGTATTGAACTCTTTTACTATTTTTTTGATCGCCTTTTCAAAAATCATAATGGTATCTTCGGTATCAGGGAGTGTCTTGGCCTGATAGGAATCTACTGCGGTAAGCATCGACAAGCGGGCACGTGCTTTAATCCCTCCTATTTGCTCCGCTTTCAGATAAAATGAGTGTATTTTTTCTGCCATGTGTGAATCGTTGAATAAAATTGGTGAGTTTATAATTAATAGCTTTTAACGACCTATTAGGAAGTACGTTTTCCACTATCGTCTCTAAAAAGTCATTTATCATACAGTGATCTGACAGATGTAAGGTTGTACTTCTTTTCCCGGAAGAAAAAGAGAAAGGACGAGTTAAAAGGTCTTAATAACCGGATTTTTTAACTTACTGCCATGTACTTTTAGAATTCGTATGCACTATAAAAAATGAATATTGTCTTTGTGAGATTCAAGGAGAACGTTGCAGAAGGTTTTTTTTCTTACATAGACACGTTCTTTTCTACCATCGCTTGTCAGAGGGACTACAGCCGGCAGTGATCCCTTCCTTACCTCAGAAAGAAAGTTTCTTTTGCAGTATATTGAACAACGGCACATGCTCTTCTGTAAAAATGTCTTCCCTCAATGTTTTGAGTTCATACCATTTCAGTTCGGCAATATCATCCGTAGCCTGGGGAGTACCGGACGTATACCTGGCGGTAAATAAATGAGTGATGATCTTATCTTCCTCTGCCCGGTAGCGCCAGTCGTCTATTTTAGCACTTCCCAGATAAACAATATTATCTACCTGTAAGCCGGACTCCTCTTGTACCTCTCTTTGTGCTGCCTCTTCATAGGAGCTGTCTTCGGGATCTGTGAATCCCCCCAGGAAGCGAAATTTCTGCTGATTCGGTTTTCTACCTAACAATACACGGTCCCCATCCAGAATGGCTACATCCACCGTCGCAAAAACTTTAGGATACTGGCGGGAGGCTGCGAAAATGACTCCCGAACGAAAAGCTTTGCTTTTTTTCTCTTCACCACTTATTTCTCCCGGACCGTCTGCTTCTGTAGCCTGAATGATCTGTTCAATCAACTTTATTTCCAACGGTCCGTGATAACGATCCGCTACCTGACGGCTTCCATATACTATGACAGAACTATCCGGAGAACTATTTTTGATTTTTTCATCCAGTTCTTTGCTCCATTCTATGTCAGACGGATGATCATGAATAGGCAAGACCATCATTCCGGGATATGCTTCTAAAAGCATTTCTTCCCGGCAACCAAAATCAAGCGGGTTGCGCTTTGTAGTCAGCGTTGGACTTACTCCCAAAAACACGATCACTTTTTGATGTTTTTTGTGTATGTATTCCAGGAGATCCTTATGCATCCCTTTCAACTCTTCTACCTGAAAACGACCTATGATGATACCGGTGTCTTTGTTCATGCTGTTTTATCTTTTTTGTTTTAAAAAAAGGAGCTTGCTTCTTTTGTATTCTTGTATGATCCGGGATGTTCTTTGCTCCTGCAAAGCATACAAACTTCCTTTAGTCCTCTTTCTTCTTTCGAAAATAGTGAAAAACCGGGCAATAAAGGAAGTATTTTGGTAAAATCGGCTCCCGTTATTCTCTTACAGAAATCTGTAAGGTTTCCTTCGTTATTGCATAAACCATGCTGTTTTAAAAAACGTTATGTGTTTACGAAGAACTCATGAAAACGACGATGCATTGTACAGGATATTGGTGGGGATTGATCATGCTCTTTTTCATGTCTCCGGTAGCGGTTACAACAGGACAAGGAATTTCCTTTTCTTCTTTTCCTGCTCAGGACAATGCGATGATTGTTTCTAAAAATCTTTTTTGCGAATCTTATGTCGCAAATTCTCTTGCTTCTGCGCTCTATCAGGAACGCGGTAGTTATCACCTGGCCGACCGGCAATATTCCCAGGCTGTTCTTGATTACCGGAAAGCCTTACAATTAAACCCCGGCTCTTTTGAAACGTATGGTTTTATGGGAGAAGCCCTGGTACAACAAGGGCTTCTTACGGAAGCTATGGAAGCTTTTGACAGAGCCATTGAGCTGAATCCTTTTTATGCAGATGCCTATTTTCACCGGGCCAATTTATTCCTTTCGACCGATCATTATAAAGAGGCTTATGAAGATTACACCATTGCCGCTTATATTGATCCTGTATACTTGCATGCTTTTCGGGAAACTAATGAAAAGGATCTTAGTCTAAAGCGGTTATTGAAAAATGAATTAAAAGCGCTGGATACTTCCAGGTAAATTTTACTGCTCCATATAGACTTCGTCAGGATACCGGACACTGGTCAGGAAAAGTCCCTGCGGAGGTGCTGCTGCACCTGCTTTGCTACGGCTTCTGGCCAGAATTATGTTTTCAAACTCTTTCACAGAAATTTTACCCAATCCAACCTGAAGCAAAGTGCCTACAATCGCCCGGACCATTCCCCTGAGAAAACGATTGGCTTCTATCTCGAACAAAAGCATATTGTTCTTTTCTTTCCACCTGGCCAGGTAAATATCGCATCTGAAATTCTTAACATCTGTATGTATCTTGCTAAAGGATTCAAAATCCTGGTAATTGAGCAGGAGTACTGCTGCTTCGTTCATTATTTCCAGGTTTAGCGGGCGGTCGTACCAATAAGCGGTTTCAATCTGGAAAGGAGTTTTCACCATGGAGATCCTGTATTCATATGCTCTCATCGATGCATCGAACCGGGCATGTGTCTCTGGTTTCACCGGAAAAAAATCTTTTATTGCTATATCCGGAGGGAGTACACAATTCAGTTTGTAAAGATGCTTTGGGGTGAATTCTTCTTCAAGGTCTATATGAACGATCTGCTGCTCGGCATGTACCCCCGTATCGGTTCTACCACTGGCCAGTGTTTCCAGTGGTCTTCCAAAAATTCGTTGTAAAGCATTTTCTAATTCTTCCTGAACACTATGGGCATTTTGCTGCCGCTGCCATCCATGATAATGTGTTCCCTTATATGCTATGTCCAGAAAATATCTCAAACAGGAAAATAATAGAAATTATTAATTTTTAAATGAAAATGTCCTTATTTTGCCTAAATATAAACCATCTTTAAATATGATACAAAGAATACAGACACTCCTGCTTATGGGTGTAGCCATCTTGCTAACCGTCAATCTATTTGTCCCGATCTGGACGAATACACAGGCTAAGTTTCCTATTGTGCTGGATGCTTTCACCATCTCCTATACCACTCCGGAGAATCCTCTTCTGCAGGCAACTCTGAAGAGTCAGAATGTATACTATATAGCTATTCTGATCATGGTTTGCCTCATTCTAACCTTCATTACCATCCTCCTATATAAAAACAGGGGGTTGCAGATACGTCTGTGTAATCTTCTGACGGTGCTTACGCTGATGATCATCGGCAGTTATTTCATTGCTATTCCTGCCGCAAAATCCATGATGGTGGTAGCCTCCGACGGAAATTATAACATCGGTTATTTCCTTCCTATAATTTCTGTTTTACTGATCCTGGCAGCCAGGTATTATATCAACAAGGATGAAGCACTGGTACGTTCTGTAGACCGGATCCGGTAATCAACGACCGGCCAGTGATCAAAAGCAAAAAGAGTCTCCTCAACACAGGAGACTCTTTTTGCTTAAATATAAGCTATCAGCATCCGGTCTCCGGTGTTTTCCGGACCAAAAATATTCCTATCTCATGAATAATCCCCGTCCAGCTCTGTTTCCCTATTCACGTCCAACTCTCTTTATCTGGCTCAATCTCATCTGGTTTATGATCGGGCTGTATCTGCTGGCCTGACCTCCGGAGATCATCCTGTTTGCCTATTTATTTGAAACAATGTTGACCGGACTGATATACTTTGCAAAAATGTTTATGATCTTAGGATACAGTGAAGTGCATGCTCAAAGCGCAGCTCCACGGATACAAAAGATCGCATATGGTATTTTTACACTGAGTTTATTTTCCATCGTCTTTTCCGGTTTTGCATGGGGACTTATTCCTGATGTACGGACCCCATCAGTACCTCTCTTTCTAATGTATGGGATAATATGCAGGGAGCCCTGACGGGTATTGTGTTCAGCAATCTTCTGCAAACTGCCAGGTTCTTTATGACCCGTCAGCACCGTCATCTTACGCTGGAAAAGATTTCCCACCTTCCATTTATCCGGGTATTTGTACAGCAACTGACTGTCATTGCGGGTGGCTTTGTTTTTTTTGTGATGGGCTATGGAGTAAAAGGACTTGCGATGCTGTTGATACTGCTAAAGACTTTTTCAGACAGGTTACTCCTTCGTTCGGAGGAACGAGAAGTCAAAGAGCAGATAACTTTAACAGAAGCTAAAGAAGCAGAAAAGAAGCGTTAATTTTCAGAACTAAGGTTCCCCCTTCGGGGCTTACTACAAATAGTTTGTGAAACGCAAATGAACGACTACCAGGAAGAATTAAGTATAATTTTATTCCGTCTGGTTTTTATTTTCTGAGAAGGATTAAAGAGAAAGGGCATAAGAGAAAAAGCCTCCGAAATTAATAATTTCGGAGGCTTTTGTCTTTGTGATCCCGCTGGGACTCGAACCCAGGACCCATACATTAAAAGTGTATTGCTCT
>CAYTGJ010000135.1:3123-12831 GCA_964437245.1 uncultured Chitinophagaceae bacterium | reverse complement strand
ACGAACCATTTACGCCTAAAATACTGAGCCAATACGTATGTCCTTCGACGATCGACAGGTTGAGCGGAATAGGATAATACCTTGCTCCCGCAGCCCCCGGATTATTACTTACCGGATAGGTAGACGTAACTGTCCCCGGTGTTGTCCGGTCCTCCAGCGTAATCGTAACATTTCCGGCATAATTTGCATTCATATCCAGGATCACTGTGATGGACGTAATTGTCGCATCCATATTGGCGGTGAACACCATTTGATTTTGTGCATGCACATTGTTTGGACCATAACTAGGGCCTCCCGGGCCTAAATAAGTCGAAGTATTGTCCAGTAACCCAGCTCCGGAAGAAACCGGATTTGAATTTTCCACATAGTAAGTATACGTACCTGTACCGGTCAATCCAGTGACCTGGTAGCTCAGGCCGGAAGCAAGAGACGTTCCTCCTGTAGGCGCATCGTACCAATCATAGGTACCACCAGCGTCTACAACATAGACCGTTGCAGAGGTCGAATCCGGCGGACAATATACCGATCCGATCGTTTCATCGATCTGAGAAGTAATCGTAATTTCATCCGTACCGTCACAACCCGCGCCATTGGTCACCTCCACTCTGTAGGTACCGGCAGCCGTCACCATATAAGTAGCTCCCGTCACTTCCGGAAGCAGTACATTGTCTTTATACCAACTGATGGAAAAAGAGGCAGGGTTCGTAATACGTGTATCCAGAAGTTTAAAAGCAGGATTACACAAATCAAGGTCGGGGCCAAGGTCCAGCGCTAGAGCTGCCTGTAATTGTACCGTAGCGGAATTTACACACCCTGCCGAGTCCACACACACCATGTAAGTACCTGCTTGTGTCTGGTCTTCCAGGATATCCGGGGTGGCAGTATTAGCGACCTGTACTCCGTTGCGAAACCATGTATAAACATGACCAGGCTGATCCGGCACATTGGAATTTAAGCTTACCGTTCCTCCTCCATTGCATATTCCGAGCGTAGCGGCAGGAAAAGAGGGCTTAGGACCTGCCGGAGTTCCTTCACAGGTAGGACGGAAAAGAAGGTCGTCGATCGCATAGTCATTACCGCTTCCGCCCGCTGCCATCGGATTCGTGTTGATCAATCTTATTGTGACAGAAGTAGTTGTTCCCGAAAACCAGGTTCCGAACTGCTGTTCCCATTCAGGACCATTCGGAGGAATAAAGTACGAGCTGATGTTCACCGCTACTCCGGCCACTGGTGCTACGGGCTGAACCTGAAAGACCATCTGACTTTTCTCCACCCCCGACAAAGCTGTAAGCCAGGCAGAAAAGTAATACATCTTATTAGGCTGTACGGTCACTGTTTGTTCCCAGGCAGTGGCATTGGATGCCATTACCCCGTCTATCATAAGCATCTGATTGCCCGAATGAGGAGTCACTCCCTGGATCATCCCTGCATTAAAATTATTAGACAGACCGGAGATCATATAATTCCCTGGTCCCGAACAACATCCTACCAGCGTATGTGCCCCTGCATTCCCGGGAGCAATCACTCCGGTTTCAAATCCCGGATTGACGATCACATTCACAAGGTCTCCCGGAGGAGTGGAAGGTGCCGGACAAACCTGGGCCAACACAATACTTTGTAAAAGCACGATACCCGTTATTAATAAATAAATTCTTTTTCCCATCATGTATATAATTATTTCTGTTTTATCCCGGTTTCCTGGAGCGCTACTTTTTAATATCCACCGTTGCAGAGCGTTCCGTTTTTTCTACCGGGGAAGTAACCTTCTGCTCACTTTCTACATTAGTAAACATATCTTCTTTGTTTTTGTTCCAGAAGTACTTCCCGGAGTTTTCAATCCAAAAAAGGAACCAGTAGAATACCAAACAGAAGAGTAAAAAAAAGGCAATGCTTTTAAGCGTACTTTCTTTAGTAGTTTTCCTATCCTCCTTGTCCTGAAAAGTCATCAGCGCAGCCTCCTCGTTCTTCTCCATTCTGCCATACTTTAAGTTGCTTTTTTCCTATTTTGAAACCTGCATTAAAAAACATAAAAAAAATCACTCTGTATCCGGTCACATGCTTCTTTTCAGCAATTTGTGTACAACAACAACTTTTTATAATCCACAATTTAACGGCTAAATAGCAACCCTAACGCAGCTAAACAGTAGTAAACAACGAAAAAAATATGCTAGTGAATATTCGGTGACAAGTTTTCTAAAAATGGCGTATAAGCTGTTTTCTATTTAATGAGGTTATCTCAAGATACAAGATGCCAGATACCGGATCAGGGATAATTGCGACAATACAATTAATCCAATCCTACTCCACACCTGTGTTTAGCGAGAAACACTAATACTCTTTTCTCAACAGTGATTTCCAGACTTTTACTCCTATCTTAAATCTGACATCCTGGATCCAGGAGTCTTACGAACCTTAGCCTTTTGGTCTATAAAAAAATATTTCATGGGAAGATCATTCCTTCCACCACAGATTAGGATGCATCGCGTTCTGGATATAACCGGTTGCTTTTTCATTATCGCTCGCAGCATCCGTATTTTTACTAAGATGGAAATTCAACGAGGCTCTCCACCGGAACAACCCTTTTTCATAGATTCCTTCTTCAAAAACCTGTTGGTCCATCAGTTGTTCGGCCTGATCAAACAAAATAATTCCTTTTTTTGACATCCCCAGCCAGTTACAGGCAAAACCATAAGCATACAAAGCCTGTACATCTGACGGAGCCAGTTCCAATGTTTTTTTCAAATCTTTCTCTACCACTTCAAAACGTCCCCGGCGTATATTGCACAAAGCACGGTTATAATATAAAAGCGGATCCCCGGGATATAACCGGATCAATTCTGTATATCGCTCCGCTACTCTGACAAAACTTCTGGTTCCGATACTTTTATAAAACAGGAGAGTGGGTTCAACGTATTTTCTCTCCTCTGGTGACATATACTGATAAACCTCCTTGTATAACTGCTCTGCAGTATCAATATCAAACGCCTTCAGTCTAAGTAAGATATAGATCTTCTGGACTTTCACAGATACATTGTCCGGATCAGCAGCCAGCACAGAATCAATCAGGGATATCCCTTCTTTACACTTTCCGTTTCTTCTCAAGGTCTGTACCCGGTGTGCAACAGGATTGCTAAAAACAAAAGTTGTATCAAACGGCATCTTAAAAACCAGGGGAACGGTAGATGCATTTTCCTGTGCCGAAACAGGATTCACCGTCATTCCTCTTGTTGTGTTATAATTATTAACGGTTTGTGCTTTCAGTCCTGACAGGATAAAACAAAAAAGAACTGCGGATAAATACTTTCTATATTTCATGGTATACATTTCACAAACTGCGGAGGAACAAAATCGTTTTCGGTTATCGCAAACTAATTTTCTGTTGCGATCTCCGGGCTAAAAGTAAGAAAAGTTTCGATGCCGCCCGTATCAGCGAACGCAAAACTTTTACTGTTGGTATTTCCTATTAGGTCCCTTTTTGCTAGTAGCGCAACAAAGTTACGTTATGTAAATTTACATTTGAATCCGTAAAATTATCTAAAAAGATGCAGGAGAATTACACCAAACATCTCTGTTTGGAGATAACTTTAATTTACCTTTATGATAATTTTTTCTTATTTATCCAATCAGAGTATCTCCGATTTTAGCTAATCTCTCTTTTTTTCTCACAAAGAGTAAAAAATACGCTCATAAGCGTATTGCTATCAAGAACATAAAAAAATACATTTACTTTCTTTTTTTAAAATACATTGATGAACTCATTAAGTTATCATACAACAAACATTCTTTACAATCAATCTCCTTTCAGGATTCTATTCACTGATTCAAAAGGAAACGTACAGCGGATAGATCCTATTGCCATTAAACCAGACTATACCTACTGTATTTGCTCCTTATCATAGGAGCAAATTATTATCTGATTTTATTTTTCCACGATCCAAATACCCCAACAATGAACCGTAATCTTTTCATAACGCTTACCATCCCATTTAAATGTGTATCCACCGACACCGATACATGGGAGGTCGATATTAGAATTCATAACAATACTATCTCTACCCCTTTTACATTTTATCCTACTGCCAGCAGTGATCTCCCTCCTCAAGTCATCTCACTTCAGGGAGGCGAAGAAATCAATTTCCTGAATCAACAATTTTATCCGGGAGCAAATCATATCACTCTT
Organism: uncultured Chitinophagaceae bacterium; assembly: GCA_964437245.1. Taxonomy (GTDB): domain Bacteria; phylum Bacteroidota; class Bacteroidia; order Cytophagales; family Cytophagaceae; genus JANYCO01. Next base: position 8,651 of record CAYTGJ010000135.1, on the reverse strand, counting down.
ATGGAAGAAAATGGGAACATCACTAAAAAAATTTTCTTTTTGGGGAAGTGTGAAAATGATCTTATGTTCTATGCTACACAAAAAACAGCTTGTCTGGAAGGGTCCAAAAAATTTTCTTTTTCAGTTAATAACAATCTTAATAGACAAAGGTTCATTCGTTTTGACTTTGGGGACGGAACTTTCTCTAATATAATCCCCCTGAGGCCTTTTGGTAGTAACACCATTGAACATACTTATAACTCGTTCCGACGAGGAGATTACAACGCTTTTCTGGAATACGATACAGTCCAATTCGGCAGCGGCTCACCTCTTTTTAGAATCCGTATACCTCTCAGTTTTGACCGGTGTCCCTTTGACCCCATTACAGGAAAATCGTTTCAATTGTCCTGTATCAATGGGAGTCCTCAGCTATACATACGGATATCTCCCTGGGGACATGAGGAAAATATAACAACCATGGCATTCCTGGAATATGGAGACGGTGAAAGAAGCGAAACGTTTCCTCTTTCTTCTCCTCCACTGATTGAGCATACTTATCCGTCGGGTTTATCAGGACAGGGTATCAATCTCAAATTATGTTTGGAGGATACTCCTGTCATCAACCAACTTTTACCTCTGGTATTACCTGAATGTTCTCCCTGCGGAGGAGTAGAAGTAAATGCAGAAGCGCTAGGATATTGCCATGAAGGTCAACAACATATCATATTGAAGGTAAACAATACCGGAGCACTCCCCATTTCCGGAGAATGGTATATCAACGAAGCAACTGCTCCCATGCCGGTCACAGCTATTAGAAATCTTACTGTTGGTCAATCTTCACAACAATTCATTTTCTTAAATCCGGGCATTTATCACATTGAATTCAGATCCGACACCTGTACCTCTTCTTTCAACATTACAGTAAATTGCTGTCCTGAGATCGCATTAAAACAACCAGTTTTTATTTCCTGTACCGACCAGAATCAAAAAGCAGTGGTAAGATTCGAATCAGAAGTATTTGCTAATGAAATCCCTGATGAAAGCACTTTCCTATGGAGCGTAACGGATACAGAAGGAAACATCCTGATTGAAGAAACAACAGAAACTTCGTTTCTTGAAAACATTGAAGTAAATACCGACCAACAATATATACTCACCCTTACCTTCACCACTAAAAACTGCGGTACTAAAACCGCCAGAACAGAGTTTAAAATAGACAGCAACCAATGTCTCTCCTGTCCTACTATTACCGAGCTTTCACATACAGTAATCAGTTGCGATCTTTCCGGCAATACTGCTACCATAGAAGTTACCGCTACAATCAATGGAGAGATTAGCGGCATTACTAATTACAATTGGTTTGTCCGCAACCGGCAGGGATTTTCCGTAAATGGTACTTCTTCGATCCCTAAATGGATCGTGGAAGTACCATTGGATAAATATTTATTAATTTCTCTTTCGATCAACGATACAACCCCATGTCAGAATACATTCAGCAAAGATTTTATTGTAAGACAGGAAGAATGTCCTTCTCATTCCTGTCCTGTGCTATCAAATATTATTATTCAACAGGATGGCTGCCACAACAATAACCGGACAATAACCGTTTCTCCCGTAATTTCAGGAAGTCTTCCTTCCATTTTTTTATGGGAAATAAAAGACGAAAATAATATAATCATTCAGACCTCTTCCCTACCCGATTTTTCTTTTCTATTGCCCATAGGGAAAACAGTGACGCTCACGCTCCAGATCTCTGGGCCTGAAAACTGCAGAGGGATATTCAGTAAAACGATCACTATAGAAAGCTGCCCACCACCACCTAACAATAATTCCAAGGAAAGCCTAGAATGTATCATTGGAAGATTTGCCATTGTTCTTTTTATGACCCTAGGCCTTGTAGCCCTATTGTTTATAATTTGTCAACCAAGTGCAGCAGTAGCCCTGTCAATTTTTGCACTAGCTAATTTTGCGCTGGCCGGTATCCTGATGTTGCTTTATGAGTTATTGTGTCCCAAAAAATCCTGCAAATGGGTATTACTCACTATAGCACAAGCTACCATATTTGCCTCTTTATTATTCTTACATTTTACCAATTGCTGTATAAATTCAATCTTAAGTATCGTAATAGGACTAGTCTCTTTGCTCGCTGGTATTGGAATGTTCATCCGATGGATCAAAGACTGTAATGCTGACATGTGCAGGGTAATGGCAGAGGTATTGCTGTTTCTCACCCAAATGACCGCTATTACTGCTCTTATTAACTCGATCCCGGTAGTAGGCACCCTCTTCGGAGGTTGTGTCAACTCTGTTTTTCAGGCAATTATTGCTGTAGTAACAGCTGCCGTCGCTACAGTGGTGATCGGTTGTGTAGTAACCGAATCTAACCAGTCATAAATATGGGATGTAATTGCGGATCAACCATGATCAAAGAAAAACTCGGCAAATGTACATTTTGTATGTGGACTGCTTTTATCTCCACCATCGTTTTTTGGGGGCTGTATTTTCTGGTTTCTCACTATATGAATTACCCATTACTCAACATGGTGATTTTCATTTATGCCATGCTGATCAACCTTCTTCTGGCAGCACATGTTTTATCTTTTCTGGTCAGGAGAATGAGCAAAAACAACGAATCATAAAACCTGTAAATTTCAAAAACATGATATGTAATACAATTCTAACTCCTATAACCGTCTTTATTACGATCTTTTTCACGCTTGTAAGGGAAATACTTTCTACTGTTTGTAACTGGGTGAGTACCGTCATTGAAGTCATCAAAGAAGTAGTAAACAAAGTATGTAAAAAACTACCATGGCCATTAAGTCTACTCTGTAAACTTGTTTCAAAACTAATTTCTATTTTTGAAACTATCTGGAAGTGGGTCTGTGAAGAGGTAATTTCCTTTATAGTTGACCTCATCGAACAAATAATAGTATTTATTTTATGGGTTATCAAAGTTATATGTATCATTCTTGAATTCATACTAAGACTCCCTGCATTCTTATTATGTCTTATCGGAGTATCTATTCCCAAACGTATCATCATCTGTATAAAGGTCCTTACAGATGAGAGAGGCAATTCGCTCACCTCCGATACCTCCATTCAGAATGCCATTGAAATCATGAAAGAAATCTATGGAAAATGTGATATCGAAATACACATTGACAGCATCGAAAGAATCGTGAAACCTGAATTATTAACAGAAACAGGCAGTGGGACATTTGGCAATTTTTTCGCTCCCTGGCGGGTATGGTTTATCCGAAACGCCTGCATGTGTTGTAATCAAATAACCGTTTTTGTTGTAGACGAAATAAAAGGAAAAGCGGAAGGAGTAGCCTATTTCGGAGACAACTGGTGTAGGGTAGATAAAAACATAGCCGATGATCCCACACACATAGCACATGAAGTCGGACACTTACTGGGACTTCTACACACCGATGATCCTACTAATTTTATGTTTAAAAAAGCCAATGACGACGTAAATAAAAAGGGGATTACCAACCTGCAATGCTGCATGATCAAAAGCTCTCCTTACACCGTTACTGCCATGCGAAAAAAAAGCAACAAGACACAAAAGTAATAACCGATAAAATCACAGATGTTTCATTTTTTAAGGAGCATTTGTGATTTTATCTAACAAATAACACAGATCAGGGTTCAACTCTCCTTACAATTTTTGAATACATTTCAGATTTTAGCCAAATTATGTCAAGGATTTTAAAGCGAATAGCAAGCTGATTCCCAAACATTTTAGCCCTAACAAATACTAACTAAAATTTACATTTGGGCTCTTAAGACTTTTTACCAATTTATTGTATTTCAAAATTTTTTAAGACACGATTTCTCCCGGAACCCTTAAAAGTACTTTTCACGATGTCTCATTTTTGTATATATTGCATCCTCATCAGGAAGGATTTCCAAACCGGCCTTCCGATTACACCGAAGTGTTTTTCTTTGTTAACATTCAGCATGAAAAAGATAGTTTCCGCAATCCTTTTAGTAATCACAGGAATTCTGGGCAGTAAAGCCGAATTGAGGCTGCCTTCTATTATTGGCAGCAATATGGTCATTCAGCAAAAACAGCCTGTAAAAATATGGGGCTGGGCTGCTCCGGGTGAAAAAATTTCGGTCAGCATCAACCAGCAGAACAAAACAACCAGGGCTGGTAAGGATAGTATATGGACCGTACTACTCGACCCGCAAAAAGCAGGAGGTCCTTATCAGATGATCCTGAAAGGGAAAAACACGATCACGCTCCACAATATTATGGTGGGCGAGGTATGGTTTTGCAGCGGACAATCGAACATGGAATGGCCCATGAGCTCTATTACTGGCAACGAGGAAGCGATCCAACAAGCCACCGATAAGGAAATACGGATTTTTACCGTTCCCAAAAACGTCCGATTCAGCCCGGCACAGGATATTGCCGGAGGAGAATGGAAGGTCGTCACTCCGGAAAACATTGCTGATTTTTCGGCGGTTGCCTATTTCTTTGGCAAAGAATTACATAACAAATATCGGTTCCCGACAGGGCTGATCGGCAGTTATTGGGGAGGGACGGATATCGAAACCTGGATGAGCCGGGAAGCCGCAGACAATACTCAAGTGCTTCATAAGCCGCTTGCTACACTTGATCAGTTGGATGTAGCCCAATACAAAAGACAACAGGAAGCAAAGAAAAAAGATATTCAGAAATACATTCGTACCCAAACCGACGGTTTGGTCGAAGGGAAAGCACTGTGGGCCGATCCTGGCTATGACGATACCAACTGGGACAGCATGCCTGTACCAGGCACATGGGAGTCGGGGCCGCTCCCGGACGTAGATGGAATTGTCTGGTTTCGTAAAACTATTTACCTGACCAAAACACAAGCGAGCAGCGATGCACTGTTATCCCTTGGAATGATCGATGATTCGGACAAAACCTGGGTAAATGGAACTTTTGTAGGACAGACAGAACAAAAATACAATGTAATACGCCGCTACAAAGTTCCCTCTGCTGCGCTCCAGGAAGGTGCAAATGTCATTACTGTCCGGGTAACTGATACCGGAGGCGGAGGCGGCATCTGGGGTGAACCTAACTTGGTAAAGCTGGAAACTACGGCAGGGAAGCTGGACCTGGCAGGGGAATGGAAATTCCAGCTAAGTCCTCTTCAATTGAAGGTAAACGATTCACGCTACGACCCAAATCTTTTCCCTACCCTTCTCTTCAACGGGATGGTCCATCCGCTGCGGCAATATACCATTGCCGGTGTGTTATGGTACCAGGGGGAAAACAATGCCACACGTGCCCGGACCTACCGGACACTTTTCCCTGCGCTGATCAAAGACTGGCGAAAACAATTTTCTTCTCCGGAGCTTCCTTTTTTGTATGTTCAACTGGCCAATTTCCTGCCGGAAAAAAAGATGCCGGAAGAAAGTGCCTGGGCAGAGCTGAGAGAAGCACAAAATACGGCACTGAGTCTTCCTGGAGTAGGCATGGCAGTAGCCATAGATATAGGAGAAGCAGAAGATATACATCCGAAAAACAAGAAAGACGTAGGCCATCG
>CAYTGJ010000135.1:0-3113 GCA_964437245.1 uncultured Chitinophagaceae bacterium | reverse complement strand
CTTGCAAACTAGCATATGGCGATGACCTGGTATACGCAGGACCTCTTTATCAATCACATGAAATCAGGGGGGATAAACTATATGTTAGCTTTGATCACACCGGGAGCGGATTGGTGAGCCATAATAAATACGGGTATATTTCCGGTTTTCAGATCGCCGGAGAAGATCGGAACTACTACTGGGGCAAAGCATACCTGGAAGGTGATAAAGTAGTGGTGTATTCTGAAAACGTGCCTAAGCCCGTAGCCGTTCGCTATGCATGGGCTGATAATCCGGGGACAGTAGATCTGTACAACCGGGAAGGATTACCTGCCAGTCCTTTCCGTACCGATAACTGGCAGGGGATTACTGAATAAAGTAATAACTGCCTATACATTCCATTTACAGACAAGAGTAAAAGATCCGGCGGCGGGAAAACGTCCCGGATACGATTCTTATCATTCTAAAGGATGTGTTTCCAACCACTCCTTGTCTCTCGCTTTTTTGGTATAATTATGCATAAGATCCTTGTCTTCATACAGCGAAGCTTCAATCAATATGGTATGCTCAGCCTGTTTCTCATACGAAACATCGTAGTAATTAAAGACCTGTTCTAGTCCCTTTACAAAAGCGCTATCCTGATAGGCTTTCATTTCTACATAGGCATCACCCTGCCTTTCAATAGGTATAAATTCAACCATTTTTTCTGAGCATGCAGTTAAGAATAAACATAAAAAAAAGATACAATATTTCATTTCAATGTCCAGGTAAAGTCTGTTCCAAAATAATCCGTCCATCTGTTTATTTCTACCGTACCGCTGAGGGTATGTTGCCAGTCGGAAACCATCTCAAAAGAGCGTGCTCCTCTATGTTGCTGAAGCAGTAAAGCATCGGCATCAGATACATTTCCAAAGCCTGGGATGGGAGCACTAAGTCCGGCATGCCAGTCATAGGGATCGTGCCAATGATGGTTTACAAAACCGGAGATCGTTACTATTTTTCCTTTGCAGGTAAGTGTGAAATTTCCTCTGGAAGTAATGGTACTTCCTCCGCTGGCATAGAACAATTCATTCATGCCGGTTGCATACAATCCTCTGTCCCAATAATCGACAAACCCTTTGGTTTCACCGTCCTTCATGGTGTCGGCCAGTTTGATAAGGGATTTTTGGAAACGCTTATGGTTAACATCTTCTGCGCTGGTAATCACCCCGAAATCTCTCAGCCATGTACTGGAAAGTGTACGGTCTGCTCCACTCCCATCCAGAAAATGTTGCAGGTTATCGGCGGCTACATTGTAGCCAAATTTTCTGGCACCTGCGATCATTTCATTGTAACGCTGTACTATTCTGTCCAGTTCTTCCTCTGTCGGTCCGGAGGGGGCTGTTTGTTTCTGAATGCCAGCACCCGTTCCTTCTACCAGGGCTGATTTTCCGGAAGCTGCCCGTTTGCCAAGCTCATCGGCCTCTTTTTCCAGCATTGCATCCTGGTTTACTTCGATCCCGCTGCCATGGAGCTCCCCTGGTCCTACTTTCCCGTTCCGCTGCTGTACCACATGAGTAAGTTCGTGGCCGATCAGCTCCTGGCCCTCCTGAGAAGCAGGATTAAACTGTCCGGGAGCAAAATGGATCTCATTTCCCTGGGTATAGGCCCGGGCATTGAGTTCTTCTGCCTTGTACGAATCTTTACGGATTGCTACGTCTGAAAAATCCTGCCCGAAACTTGTTTCCATTTTTGCCTGGACCTCCTGAGGAAGATCCACGGAAGAGGGTTTTACCTTTTCTTCGGGTTTGTTTGTCACAAATCCGGAAAGATATTTAGGCTGGACTCTGGAATAGATCTTGGGCTGGACCTTCGGTTGCAAAAGAGACATATGAGAAACCGTAGGATCTGTATGATCGGGAGAAACATGCTTATACTGCCGTTCTTTTGACATAAAATGATATAAAAAATAAAAATTAAAAACTACAAAATATCTTAAAGGTCTAAAGATACTTCCTTTCCGGATAAAAGTCAATACTAAATCCGCGAACCTCTGAGAGAGGCCCAAATTATGTGTATTGCCCGGGTATCGTCCTGATCGGATAACGACACCCGGGCCGATCGTTCTCTTACTCCTTGATCAGGATGACCGAAGTATCAAACTCCTTGAACAATGAATACTCTTCTTCAAAAATACTCCAGCTTTCAACATTAACGATCCATAGGTTCGTTTCCTTCATCCCCACCGGATTTATGTCCTTCAGTTCAAAAAACTTAAAGTTGGTCAACGTATTTTCCAGCTCTATTATTTCATCCTTCGTTTTCGAGCTGGAACTGATCACACCGGCACAGTCCAGCAAAACGATCCTGGACAGGCTGTTCTTTACCAGTCTTTTTACATACGAGATCAGGAACAGATCTCCGGATGAAAGTACCGGAATGACCATGCTGACAGGTTCGGAAAAACCTCTGTCGATAAAATAAGCTACAGGTATTTTACTTTCCTGGATAAATCCTCTCACATTTTCATCCATGTTCACTCCATAATCCGCAGCCTCCTTTCCGGTGATCGTATTGATGATCTTCCCAGGATTCAAGGCACCCATCACATTTTCCACAAGGGTGCCATAGAATACTGATTGATTACTGCTCAACAGCAACAGATCATAGTTCTCCTTATTCGCGGTATTCAGGATCTCCTCTCTCACGTCGTTGGAGGCCTGGTAAAGCATATTGATTTCCAGGGCTCGTTTCTGTGCCTCCGATTTGATCAGCTTTAAATTTTCCTTTTCATAACGGTCGGCATCAAACTTATTAATATCGGCACTTGGCGTCACATGCAGCGCTGTGATCTGTGCGGAAGCATTCGAACCTCCTGCAAATAAATCCGCTATTTTGACCAGTCTTTTCCCACTCTGTGTATTCCCGAAAGAGATCAGTATCCTGAATTTTGGTTTAAACAATGATTGGTCTGTACTATTACTTCCTGAAAATTTATTGATCGCATCCAGTACAGGTCCGGTCATAAATGTGGTCACCAGCGCCATAAGCACCATCATGGCAAAGATAGAAGGGCTTAATACTCCCAGGTCGTAACCGATGTTCAATACCACCAGCTCCATCAATCCTCTTGTATTCATCAGGGCTCCGATCGC